>VGCB01000062.1 GCA_016870235.1 Actinomycetota bacterium
GTCTGGCTGAAGCCAGACGTGGGAGTCCGAGGTAGTCGTTTCCCTCCCCCGTCCGACTTCAGTCGGACGGTTCCGCGAACACCCCCGCCACAGAAAATCCAGAACAAGGGAGGGGTTCCCTAGGGGAACCCCGTTCCCCTGGCTTCAGGATCCGGGTGTGCGCGCGTCTGCTACCTCGCGTCCCTCACCCAGCAGACGCGCGCACACCCGGAAAACCGACACAGCGCGTCTGCTACCTCGGTCCCTCGCCCAGCAGGCGCGCGCGCACCCGGCAAACCAACACAGCGCGTCTGGTACGTCGGTCCCTCACCCACCGGACGCGCGCGAACACGGCCGAGCATGCAATCAACACAGCACCCAACGATCGTCTCGGAGGATGGGTACCTCGGTTCCATCCGCCTCGATCCCGTCGACCTCGATCTCGGGCCCGCCGATCATCAGGTCGATGTGGATGTTCGAGACGTTGATCCCGGCGTCTTCGAGCCGGTCCGGGGGGATCGCGTCGGCGCCTTCGACGGCGTCCGTGTAGCCCATCCCGACGGCGATGTGGGAAGCGGCGTTCTCGTCGAACAGAGTGTTCCCGTACACGAGACCGCGACCGCCGACTCGCGACGTCCCGTCGACGAGGGCCACCTCTCCGAGGCGCGAGGCGCCCGCGTCGATCGCGAGCTGTCCGCGGATGAAGTCCTCCCCGACCGTCGCGCGCGCCTCGGTGACGACACCGCCGGCGAAGGTGAGGGAGAGCCCCTCGACGACCGAGCCGAGCCAGTGGAGCGGCCGCGTGCAGCGGACGTGCCGGTCCGTCCGCCGGAAGTCCGGCGTCGTGAACACCTCCTCCGTCGGCATGTTGCAGACGCAGCGCTGGCCCGTCGTCATCGTCTCCGCGCCGCCCTGCCAGATCGAGCCGGAGAGCAGCCCGACCCGGAGGTCCGTCCCCGGCCCGCGGAAGCGGATCGCGTCGAAGCGGCGGTCGGAGAGCGCGCGGCAGCGCCGGTCGATCGTCTCCAGGTGCGTCTCCCAGGCCGCCGCCGGGTCGGGCTCGTCGAGGCGAACGACGCCCGCGATCTCCGCCCAGAGGCGCTCCACGTCGGGCTCCCCGAAGACCTGCTGCGCCCACGCCGGGGTGGGCGCTGCCACGATCGTCCAGGCGACGGCCCGGCGGCGGATGAGGTCGTACGTGATCTCGTTCAGGAGCCGCGGCTGCGCGCGGGCGGCCCGGCTGCCGTCGACGTCGGCGAGGAGCCCGGGGTGCGGGTCGCCCTCGATCGCGACGTACGCCTGGCCCTCCATCGCCCGGAATGCGCTCGCCAGCCAGTCGGGCGTGCGATCGAGCATCGCCTCGGGCGCGTGGAGGGCGTGGAGACGCCGCACCGGCGCGTCCACGTAGAGCACCTGCACGTCTCCGGCGCCCGCCTTCCAGCCGGCCTCCGCGACGGCCCGGGCGAAGGGGGCGTGCTCCGGCGGTGCGCCGATGAAGAGGGTCTGGCCGGGGAGGATCGCGACCCCGACCCGGACGACGAGCTCCGCATATCGCTGCGCGACCTCTGGGGCCATGGCGGAAGCGTAGGGGCGGGGACGTCGGCGGCGGGTTACGGTTCGGCGATGCGCGTCTCCGCCAAGGTCGACTACGCCCTCCGGGCGATGCTCGAGCTCGCGACCGCCGACGGCTTGCTCAAGTCCGAGCGCATCGCCGACGCACAGGACATCCCGCTCAAGTTCCTGCAGGCGATCCTCCTCGACCTCCGCCACGCCGAGCTCGTCGCCAGCCATCGCGGCGTCGAGGGCGGTCACGCGCTCGCGCGTCCCGCCGCCGAGATCTCGATCGCCGACGTGATCCGCGCCGTCGAGGGGCCGTTGGCGACGGTGCGCGGGATGCGGCCGGAGGAGCTCGAGTACCGCGGCGCGGCAACGGCGCTCCGCGAGACCTGGATCGGTCTCCGTACCGCCATGCGCGGCGTGCTCGAGGAGACGTCGCTCGCCGACGTCGTCGCGGGCCGCGAGACGCCGCACTAGCCTGCGGAGGCGAACTCCCGGCTCGCGGTGGGAGCGACCCACACGATCTGCCCCTGCTCGAGCTCGAGCCCCGCGACGGCGTCGCGGGAGAGCTGCGCGAGGAGCGGCGCCCCGTCGGCGGTCGTCAGCTCCACGCGCACCTCGAACCCGAGGCGGACGACGCGGTCGACGAGCGCCTCGACGCCGCGGGCGAGCGGCACCTGCGAGAGCTCGAGGTCGTGGGGGCGGACGAGCCGGTCGCCGACCTCGTTCGCCTCGCCGACGAAGCGCATCACGAACGCGGTGGCGGGCTCCTCGTACAGCTCCGCCGGGGTGCCGACCTGCTCGACGCGCGCGTGGTTCATGACCGCGATCTGGCCGGCCACGTCCATCGCCTCCGCCTGGTCGTGGGTGACGAAGATCGTCGTCACGTGCACCTCGTCGTGGAGCCGTCGCAGCCACTCGCGGAGCTCGGCGCGAACGCGGGCGTCGAGGGCGCCGAACGGCTCGTCGAGGAGGAGCACGCGCGGCTCGGGCGCAAGCGCGCGCGCAAGCGCCATCCGCTGTCTCTGACCGCCGGACAGCTGGGCGGGGTAGCGGTGGCCGAAGTCCTGGAGCTGCACCAGCTCGAGCAGGCGGTCGACCCGCTCGCGGATCTCGACCTTCGGTCGCTTGCGGATCGCGAGCCCGAAGCCGACGTTGTCGCGCACGGTCATGTGCTTGAACGCGGCGTAGTGCTGGAACACGAAGCCGACGTTCCGCTTCTGCGGTCGGAGGTCGGTCGCGTCCTCGCCCGAGATCTCGACGATGCCGCTGTCGGGCGTCTCGAGCCCGGCGATGATCCGTAGGAGCGTCGACTTGCCGGAGCCGCTCGGCCCGAGGAGCGCGGTGAGCGACCCCGACTCGACCTCGAGCGAGACGTCGTCGAGCGCGGTGAACGCGCCGAAGCGCTTGGAGATGTTGCGCACATGGATGCTCATGCGGAGGCCTCCCTGGGTCGGATCGCGGTCATCGCGAGAAGGACGGCGATGGCGATCAGGGCGAGGACGATCGAGATCGCGTACGCGCCGGCGAGGTCGAAGCTGTCGTAGCGCTCCTCGACGCGCAACGTGGCGGTCTCGGTCTGGCCCTGGATCCGGCCCGAGACGACGGCGACGGCCCCGTACTCACCGAGGCAGCGGGCGGTCGTGAGGACGACGCCGTAGATCACCGCCCACCGGATCGCGGGAAGCGTGATCCGCCAGAACGTCTGCCAGCCGCTCGCGCCGAGCGTCCTCGCGGCCTGCTCCTGCTCGTCGCCGATCTCGCGCAGGGTCGGGACGACCTCGCGTGCGACGAACGGGAGGGAGACGAACACGGTCGCTATCACCATCGCCGGCAGCGCGAACAGCACCTGGAGGTCGTGCCGCTCGAGCCACCCGCCGAGCCAGCCCGTCCGTCCGTAGAGGAGGAACAGCGAGAGCCCGACCACGACCGGAGAAAGCGCCAGCGGGAGATCGATGAACGCGTTGAGGATGCCCTTGCCGCGGAACCGCCGGCGCACGATCGCAAGCGCGCAGAGGATCCCGAACACCGTGTTCAGCGGCACCGCGATCGCCGCGATGATCAGGGTGAGCGTGAACGCGTGCAGCGCGTCGGGCGAGGAGAGGGCGCTCCAGGCGTCGCCGACGCCGTTCTCGAACGTTCGGTAGAAGACGATCGCCAGCGGGCCGACGAGGATCGCGGCGAGGTAGAGCAGCGCGATCGAGCGGAGGCCGAGCCTACGCATGCTCGTGCCTCGTCGCGAAGCGCCTGATCGCGCCGATCGTCAGGAGCAGGGCGAACGAGATCGCGAGGAGGACGACCGCGACGGCTGCGGCCGCCGCCGTGGCGCCGCTTTCGATGCGGCCGAGGATGTACACGCTCGAGACCTGCGTCTCGAACGGGAGGTTGCCGGAGATGATCACGAGCGACCCGATCTCGCCGACGGCCTTGGCGAACGCGAGGGCGAGCCCGGAGAGGATGCCGGGAAGGATGTTCGGGAGCACGACCCGCCGGAACACCGCCCCCTCGGATGCGCTGAGCGAGCGCGCCGCCTCCTCCATCTCCCGGTCGAGCTCGTGCAGCACGGGCTGCACCGTGCGAACGACGAACGGCAGCGTCACGAACATCAGCGCCAGCACCACCGCAACCTGGGTGAACGCGACGTCGATCCCGATCGGCGACTCGGGCCCGTAGAGCGCGAGGAGCGTCAGCCCCGCGACGATCGTCGGCAACGCGAAAGGAAGGTCGATGATCGCGTTGACGACGGCCTTGCCGCGGAAGTCGTCGCGGACGAGCACCCACGCCGTCACCGTCCCGAGGACGCCGTTGAGCAGCGTGACGACGAGCGCGGCACCCACCGTCAGCTGGAGCGCCGACACTGCCTCGGGCGCGGAGATTGCGGCCCAGAACCCGCGGGCCCCGTCCTCCGCCGACGCCCAGGCGAGCGCGGCCATCGGCAGCAGCACGAGGACGCTCAGAAACGTCCCGATGATCCCGAGCGAGAGCATCGTGGCGCCGCGCTCGCGACGCGCGGCGCCGGCCGGCCGGCTTCCTGGCGGCCACGTCTCAGCCCCGCTCGCCACCGATCTCCTCTCCGATCGCGGTCATGAGCCCGTCCTCGGGGTCGAACCATCGGGCGTTCGCCGCCGTCCACCCGCCGAACCACGGATCGGCGATGCGGAAGAGCCTCGCCGGTTGCGGGTATCGCACGGCCTCCGCGCGTGCGACGTCCGGGTCGACCGGCCGGAAGCCCCAGCTCGCCCAGATGCGCTGGGCGCGTCACTGCCGCGTGAACGCGACGAAGCGCCTGGCCGCCTCCGGGTTGCGGCCGTTGCGGGTGACGGCGATCGGCGCCTCGATCAGCATCGTCGCGTCCGGCACCGTGTAGGGGAGCGTCGCACCGCGCTTCCGAGCGAGCAGGGCCTCGTTCTCGTAGGCGAGCAACACGTCGCCCTGTCCCGCGAGGAACGCGTTCGTCGCGTCGCGACCGGATCGGGCCTGGACGACGACGTTGCGCTGCAGCGCACGGACGTAGTCGATCGCGGCCTCGTCGCTCCGACCGCGCGCACGCTGCGCGCCGTACGCCGCCAGCACCGTCCACTTGGCGGCGCCCGAGGTGAACGGGTTCGCCGTGACGACGGCGACGCCGGGCCGGACGAGATCTTCCCACTGCCGGATGCGCTTCGGGTTTCCGGGCCTGACCCCGAACACGACGATCGAGTGCGTGACGATGGCGTCGTCGGTCGAGCGGCTCCAGCCCGCGTCGACCGCTCCTGCCTTCACGAGCGACTGGACGTCGAGCCCGGTCGAGAGATGCACGACATCCGCGCGCAGCCCGTTGGCCACCGCGCGCGCCTGGTCGCCCGAGGCGCCGTACGACTGCGCGACGGCGATGCCGGCTCCCTCGGGCCTCTCGTTCCACGCCTCGATGATCTCTCCGAGCGCCTCGCGCGGCACCGCGTAGCCGACGAGGACGAGCGTCGAGCGGCCGCCCGGCTCGATCGCGACGGCGACCGCGAGGATCGCAGCCCCGAGGACGCAGACGACCGCCGCGATCACGCGCTGGCGAAGCGTCACCGCAGGGTCGTCGTCGGGTTCAAGACTTTCTCGATCGAGAACATAGACATTACGATAGCAAATGTGAAAGATAAGACTTGCATATCGAACGATCGGGCGTCCGCGTCCCGCGCGCGTTGTAGGCTCAGACCGTGGATCTCCGACTGGCACCGGATCCCGACGCGGTAACCGTGACCGCGGTCGCGCAGGCGGTCGCCGAGGCCGGTGTCGACCTCGCCGCGCCTCCCGCGGGCTACCGGAGCGCCTGGCGCCGGGCCGCGCTGCTCGAGGCCGCGTACCACAGCGACCCGGTCGCCGAGGTTCCCGCCGACCGACCGCTCCCGGCCTCGGCCCGATAGCTCAGGGGACGGAGCCGCGCAGCACGCGCGGCGCCACCCGCGCGTAGTCGAGCCCCGAGACCCATGTCAGCACGAGCGCGAGCAGGACGAACCACCAGGCGACGTCGTGGCTCCAGGCGCCGGCGGCGGCGAACCCGCCGACCCCTGCCGCAACCGCCTGCGCCCACGTCTTCAGCTTCCCGAGGTCACGGGCGCCCATCACGATCCCACGCTCGATCGCCGCCAGTCGCAGGCCCGACACCGCGAGCTCGCGGACGACGATGAGCGCGATCATCCAGGCGGGCGCGACGCCCTCCTCGACGAGCATGACGAGCGCGGCCATCACGAGCACCTTGTCCGCGATCGGGTCGAGGAGCTTGCCGAGCGGCGAGGTCTGGTTCCAGCGGCGCGCGAGCCAGCCGTCGACCTGGTCGGTCGCCATCGCGACGATGAAGACGACGGTCGCCCAGTAGGCGTGATCCGCGAAGTCGAGCGCGAAGAGCAGCACGACGACGGGGACGGCGACGGCCCGCGCGACGGTCAACTGATCCGGAACGGTCACGGTTCAGGGAGAATACGTCGCCGATGGGCTTCGACAAGGTCATGGTCGCGAACCGGGGCGAGATCGCCGTCCGGATCTTCCGCACGCTGCGAGAGCTCGGGCTGGGCTGCGTCGCCGTCTACTCCGACGCCGACCGTGGCCGTCAGCACGCCGAGGTCGCCGACGAGGCCTATCGGATCGGGCCGGGCCCCGCGGCCGAGAGCTACCTCCTGGTCGACGTTCTCGTCGAGACGGCGCTCCGCTCGGGCGCCGGCGCCGTCCATCCGGGCTACGGCTTCCTCGCCGAGAACGCCGTCTTCGCCCAGGCCGTCGAGGACGCAGGCCTCGTCTGGATCGGGCCGCCGCCGTCGGCGATCGAGCTGATGGGCTCGAAGACCGCTGCCCGCACGGCGATGCGCGAAGCGGGCGTCCCGATCATCCCCGGCGCCACGAAGCCGGTCGAGTCGGTCGACGAGATCCTCGCGCTCGGCGCGGAGGTCGGCTACCCGCTGATCGTGAAGGCGGCCGCCGGCGGCGGCGGCAAGGGCATGAAGCTCGTCGAGGCGCCCGAGGAGGCGGAGAAGGCGTACGAGTCAGCCCAGCGGGAGGGTCTCAAGTTCTTCGCCGACGCCTCCGTCTACGTCGAGCGCTATCTCGTCGACCCGCGCCACGTCGAGGTGCAGGTGCTCGCCGACGGGCACGGCAACGTCATCCACCTCGGCGAGCGCGACTGCACGATCCAGCGCCGTCATCAGAAGCTGATCGAGGAGACGCCCTCGCCCGGCGTCAGCGACGAGCTGCGGGCGCGGATCGGCCAGATCGGGGTCGACGCCGCCCGCGCAGCGGGCTACCGGTCGGCCGGGACGATCGAGGGGCTGCTGACGGCCGAGGGGCAGTACTACTTCATGGAGATGAACACGCGCATCCAGGTGGAGCACACGGTCACCGAGGAGGTGACCGGGCTCGACCTCGTGCGCGAGCAGGTGATGGTGGCGCTCGGGCACCCGCTGTCGGTCACGCAGGAGCAGGTGCAGCTCCGCGGGCACGCGTTCGAGTGCCGCATCAACGCGGAGGACGTCGCCGCGGGCTTTCTGCCGGCGCCGGGCCTGATCACGGCGTACCACGAGCCCTCCGGCCCCGGTGTCCGCGTCGACTCCGGCGTCCGCGCGGGCGACGAGATCAGCGGGCTCTACGACCCGATGATCGCCAAGCTGATCGTCCGCGACACGAACCGCGAGACCGCGCGGAAGCGGATGCTCCGAGCGCTCGAGGAGTTCGTGATCGGCGGCCCGCCGACGCTGATCGGCTTCCACCGGGCGATGCTCCAGCACCCCGGGTTCATCGCCGGGGAGACGTGTCACGGCGCCGCCGAGTCGGAGGAGATCGCCGCGCAGGCGACCGCCTACGAGCAGGAGCTGGCCGCGAAGGCGGCAGCGCTGACGACGGCCTCCGGGAATGGTGCGGCCTCGAGGGCGGTGGACAGGCTCGTCGCGGTCGAGGTCGACGGCCGCTCCTTTGACGTCCGGCTGCACGTGCCCGAGGCGCCGTGGGCCGAGTCCGCGCGCCGTCACGCCGAGCGCGAGCAGGGTCTCTCGAGCGGCGCCGGCGGGGCGATCGTGAGCCCGATGCAGGGCACGGTGCTCAAGGTCGGCGTCGAGATCGGGCAGGAGGTCCATCCCGGCCATGTCGTCGCGATCGTCGAGGCGATGAAGATGGAGAACGAGGTCGTCGCACACGCCGCCGGCGTCGTCGACAGCGTCTCCGTCGCCGTCGGTCAGGGCGTCTCGAACGGCCAGGTGATCTGCGTGGTCACGACGGACGGCGCGATCCCGGAGTAGCGTCGGCGGCGGCCAGCGCGGCGCCGACGGCAGCGGCAAGTCCCGCGAGCTCGGCTGTGACCGCCGTCCGGTGGTCCCCGGGCACCGGCGTCACCTCGACGGCGGGCGCGTAGCCGCTCCAGCCGGCGCGGAACTCCTCGACCGTGGGGTGGAGCGGCTCGTCGACCGGCCAGAGGATCCGGAGCGTCGCCGAGACAGGGGACGGGACGAACCCGGCTGCGGCCGGGTAGCGGTCGCTCGTTTGGGCGACCCGGTGTCCGCGGATCAGCCGCGAGAGCCGCCCGTCGCGTCCGTAGAGGAAGGGGCCGACGCGTCGTGCGATCGCCGCGCGAAGCCCCGGCACGGCGCCGATCCGGCGGGTCACGGCGGCCACGAGCAGCCGGGCAGGTCTCGGTGGGACGGAGACGGTGCCGCCGCCGGGCGGAAAGGTGTCGAGCAGGAGGACGTGGGGCACCTCGACCCCGATCGCGGGGAGGCGATGCGCCAGCTCGAGCGCGAGCAGGCCGCCCGCGCCGCAGTACCCAGCGACCACGCAGACGTCCGAGAGGTTCCCCGCGAGCTCCGCGACCCGTCTCGAGGCGACGTCGTCCATCGTCCTCCCGGGGTCGTCCGGATCCCACGTCACCGCGATCATCGGCGTCCCGGGCAGGAGGCGGGCGAGCTCGCGGCAGAAGAGCCCGCCGCCGGCGAGCTCCCCCGTCGAGAACACGAGGGTCGGGCCCGAACCCTCCTGGATCGCGGTCACGTTCTGCCGCCCGCCGACCTGGATCAGCGCGGCGAGCTCGGCGACCGTCGCGGCATGCACGAGCGCCGAGTCGGGGAGGTGCGACCGGAGGTGCGCCTCGGCCCGAGCCAGCATCTCGGCCGCGAGCAGCGAGTCTCCGCCGAGCTCGCGGAAGCCGTCGTCGACGCCGACCTCGTCGAGCGCGAGGACATCCGCCCAGATCGCGGCGAGCGCCTCCTCCAGGTCCGAGCCGGGGGCGCGATACGGCGTGTCGAGCGCCGGCCGCGCTCCGGTCGGGGGCGGGAGCGCGCCCGTGTCGACCTTGCCGTTCTCGCCGAGCGGGAGCGCGTCGACGACGACGAAGTCGGTCGGCACGCTCGCGGCCGGGACCTCGCGCTCGACCGCAGCCCGGAGCGCCGACACGCTCGGCCG
>VGCB01000063.1 GCA_016870235.1 Actinomycetota bacterium
GCCTCGACATCGCCACCGGCATCCCCTTCCAGCTTGACAACGGATACCGACGACTTCGTCACAACCGAGCGGGTCCCTTCATTTTGATTCGAGTTCTAACTCCGTCCGGCCCCTTCCGTACCGTCGGTAGGGGATGCGCGACGGCCGCTGGACGATCACCGACCTCGATCTGCGGCACGCCGCGTCGCTCGCCGGTGAGCTCGGCGTCAGCGAGGTCACCGCGGCCGTCCTCGTGCGCCGCGGGCTCGACACGCCCGAGGTCGCGCGATCCTTCCTCGCCGCAGCGTCCCCGGAGCACGACCCGAAGCTCCTCGGCGACATGGAGGCGGCCGTGGCGACGATCCGGAAGGCCGTCGACGAGGGCACGCGCATCTGCGTCCACGGCGACTACGACGTCGACGGCATCTGCGCGACCGCGCTCGCGGTCAAGATCCTCGCGGCGGCCGGTGCCGAGGTCGAATGGCTCCTCCCGAGCCGGTTCGAGGAGGGCTACGGGCTCGCTGCGGACACCGTCGAGCGCGTCGCCGCGTCCGGCGTCGGCCTGCTTCTCACGGTCGACTGCGGCATCACCGCGGTCGAGGAGGTCGCGCAGGCCCGAGCGCTCGGCCTCGACGTCGTCGTCACCGACCACCACCGGCCCGGCGAGACGCTGCCCGAGTGCCCCGTCGTCTCGACCCGGCCGACCGCGTACCCGTTCCCCGAGCTCTGCGGCACCGGGGTCGTCTACAAGCTCGGGCAGGCGCTCCTCGGCCCGGAGCATCCCGTCCTCGCGCACAACCTCGATCTCGTCGGGCTCGCGACGATCGCCGACGTCGTGCCGCTCGTGGACGAGAATCGCGCGCTCGCGGCCGCCGGTCTGCGCGTGCTCGCCCGAACCGGAAAGCCCGGGCTGCAGGCGCTGATGCGATCGGCCCAGGTCGATCCCGCCGCCGTCGACGCGACGGCGGTCGGCTTCCGGCTGGCCCCGCGGATCAACGCCGCCGGCCGGCTCGGCCGTCCCGACGTCGCGCTCCAGCTCATCCTCACCGAGGATCCCGCCGAGGCGACGCGTCTCGCCGCGGAGCTCGAGAGCCTGAACCGCGAGCGACAGACCGTCGAGGAGCGCATCCTGCGCGAGGCGATCGCGCTCGTCGAGGCATGGCCGGAGTCGAAGCGGCGGCGGCGCGGCTACGTCCTCTGGGGCGAGGACTGGCACGAGGGCGTGATCGGGATCGTCGCCTCCCGCCTCGTCGAGCGCTTCAACCGGCCGGTCGTGCTGATCGCCAGGGGGAGCCAGGGCTGGAAGGGCTCGGGGCGCTCGATCGCGCGATTCGACCTGCACGGCGCGCTCGCCGCGTGCTCCGACCATCTCCGGCGCTTCGGCGGTCATCGCGCCGCCGCGGGCCTCGCGATCGACGCGCAGTCGCTCGAGCCGTTCGCCGAGGCGTTCGCAGCGCACGCGGAGGGTGTCCTCGTCGAGAGCGACCTCACCGCCGAGGTCGCGGTCGACGCCGTCGTCCCGGCCTCGGCGCTGACGCTCGAGCTCGCCCGCCAGCTCGAGCTGCTGGCGCCGTTCGGGCTCGGCAATCCGGACGTGACCCTGCTCGTCGCAGCCGTCGAGACGGCGGACGCGACGACCGTGGGGGAGGGAAAGCACCTCCGGTTCCGCATCCGCCAGCACGGACGCGACGCCGGCAGCGCCATCGCCTTCGGGCTCGGCCGGGAGCTCGATCGGCTCCGGCGCGACGAGCGCTACGACGTCGCCTTCCGCCTGAAGGAGAACCGCTGGAACGGCGCCTCGTCGCCGCAGCTCGTCGTCCGGCGTCTCTTCGACACGGCCGAGGCGTACGAGTTGCTGCGCGCCCGGCTGCTGCGGCAGTGGCGGGCCGGAGAGGCCGCGTGGACGTCGCAGGAGCGCCGGATCTTCGGCGAGCTCGCGCTGGGGGAGGCCGGCAGTCCCCGCCAGCTGCTCGAGTCCCCCACGTTCAGGGAACTGCTCGAGGAGCAGGCCGAGGCCGTCCTGGCCGCTGCCGCGTAGGCCGGCCGGGTCGACTACCCGCCGAGGCGCGGCCTGGGGCCGATGACCTCGAAGGCGCGGACGAGCAGCCGGACGCGGAGCGCGAAGAGGAGACGATCGATCACCACGGGAATCTCACGTTCGAGGCGATCGGCGCCGATCCTGTAGGGAAACCGTCGAAAAGTAGACTGATCCCATGACCGTCCTCGACGCAGATCGACATCACGGGAGCCTCGTCGAGGAGCTGATCGCCACCGTCGAGTTCTACAACCCCGGCGTCGACAAGGAGCTGATCCGCCACGCGTTCGACTACGCGCAGGCGCACCACGAGGGTCAGCTGCGGCAGTCGGGCGAGGAGTTCATCCGGCACCCGTGGGGTGTGGCCCAGATCTGCGCGCGCCTCCACCTCGACGAGCAGACCATCGCGGCCGCCCTCCTCCACGACGTCGTCGAGGACACCTCCGCCGGGCTCGACGAGATCCGCGCCGAGTTCGGCCCCGAGATCGCGCTGCTCGTCGAGGGCGTCACGAAGCTGACCCGGATCCAGTTCTCGAGCCGCGAGCAGGCAGAGGCCGAGAACTACCGGAAGATGATCGTCGCGATGGCGCAGGACGTCCGCGTCATCCTGATCAAGCTCGCGGATCGCCTCCACAACATGCGGACGATCGAGTACCTGGGCCGGCAGAAGCAAACCCAGAAGGCGAAGGAGACGCTCGAGGTCTACGCGCCGCTCGCCCATCGCCTCGGCATTCACGCGCTCAAGTGGGAGCTCGAGGACCTCTCGTTCCAGATCCTCCACCCCCGCAAGTACTCCGAGATCAAGGCCATGGTCGCCGACCGCCGCGCCGACCGCGAGCTCCAGGTCGACCGCGCCGCCGACGTGCTGCGCGAGGAGCTGCAGAAAGCCGAGATCCCCGCCGAGATCTCCGGCCGCGCCAAGCACTTCTACTCCATCTACGACAAGATGGCCAAGAAGGGCAAGGAGTTCAACGAGATCTACGACCTCACCGCGATGCGCCTGATCGTCGAGCGGAGCGGGGAGGAGGGCACGCGGGACTGCTACGGCGCCCTCGGGATCATCCACTCGTTGTGGAAGCCGATGCCCGGCCGGTTCAAGGACTTCATCGCGATGCCCAAGCTCAACCGGTACCGGTCGCTGCACACGACCGTGATCGGGCCGGCGGGCACACCGCTCGAGATCCAGGTGCGGACGCGCGAGATGCACGAGGAAGCCGAGCTCGGCGTCGCCGCCCACTGGCTGTACAAGCGCGGCCGTGCAGGCAAGGGCCAGGACGAGTGGCTCACCTGGGTCAAGTCGCTGATGGACTGGCAGGGAGACGAGAACGACCCGTCCGAGTACATGAAGACGCTGCGGACGGACCTGTTCGACGACGAGGTCTACGTGTTCACGCCGCGAGGCGAGGTGAAGACGCTCCCGTCCGGCTCGACCCCGATCGACTTCGCCTACGCGGTGCACACCGACGTCGGTCACCGCACCGTGGGCGCCAAGGTGAACGGACGCATCGTGCCGCTGCACTACCGGCTGAAGAACGGCGACTTCGTCGAGATCCTCACCTCGAAGTCCGGACGCGGGCCTTCACGCGACTGGATCACGCTCGCCGCCTCCTCCCGCGCCCGCAACCGGATCCGCCAGTGGTTCCAGCGGGAGTCGCGCGGCGAGACCGAGCAGCGCGGCCGCGAGATGCTCGACTCGGCGCTCAAGCAGCAGAGCCTCCCGTACCGCAAGCTGCAGGGCTCGGCCGTCCTCGCCCAGGTGATCCGCGAGCTCGGGTTCAAGAAGGCGGAGGACTTCTACCTCGCCGTCGGCTCGCACAAGCTCGGGACCGGGCAGGTCGTCAACAAGGTGCTGCAGCGCCTGAAGACCGAGGAGGTGGCCGAGGAGCCGATCGTCTCCCTGAAGCCGGCGAAGTCACGACGGACCGTCGCAGGCGACAGCCTCGGGATCGTCGTCCCCGGCGTCGACGACGTTCTCGTCCGCCTCGCTCACTGCTGCAACGCCGTGCCCGGCGACGACATCGTCGGGTACATCTCCCTCGGCCGCGGCATCACGATCCACCGCGGCGACTGCCCCAACGTCCGCGCCCTGATGCGGAACCCGGAGCGGTTCACCCCCGTCGAGTGGGAGTCCGAGAACGCCGCCGCCACCTTCCGCGTCCGGATCGCCGTCGACGCCTGGGACCGGTCACGACTTCTCGAGGACGTCGCCCGCACCTTCTCCGAGCACGGTGCCAACATCGTCGCCTACGGCGGCGCCGTCGAAGACGGGATGGCCCGCAACTGGTACACCGCCGAGCTCGGCGACGTCAAGGACATGCGCTCGCTCCTGAACGCCCTCCGGCAGCTCGACGCCGTGTTCGATGCGTTTCGGGTGACGCCGAATTAGGTCCATGCCTGGCCGTGTTCTCGCGCGTCCGGTGGAGTGAGGGACCGAGGTACCAGACGCGCGAGAGCACGGCCCCGCTCGGGTAGGGCTGGGATTCGAGTCGATCGATTCGTTTCCTGAAGCCAGGGGAACGGGGTTCCCCTAGGGAACCCCTCCGGGACTCGAGTCACGCATCTGCCTTTCCGCGTCTGGCTTAGGTAGCAGACGCGCGCACTCCCGGATCCTGAAGCCAGGGGAACCGGAGGTTCCCCTGGGGAACCCCTCCTCGTGTCCTGAATTGGATGGGGCGTCGGATGTTCGCGAGGCCGTCCGACTGAAGTCGGACGGGGGAGAAGAGCGGACTGCCCCCTGGAGCTCCCGCGTCTGGCTTCAGCCAGACACGTCCAGCAGACGCCGTGGACCGGCACGGCAGCAGGACATCTGAAGCCCCGACCTCGTGCAGTTGCATCTGCGGGGGTCAGGGGGACCGTCCCCCTGCTGCAGGATCCGCAGGCTCGCGCGTCTGGTACCTGGGTCCTGCGCCCACCAGACGCGCGAGCCTGCGGCAGCAAGGAACAGCCTGGCTTCAGCCAGACGCGTCCAACGGACGCCCGACACCGCCACGGAGAGCAGAACACCGTCGCCGTGACCCGTGCTGGTGTCCGCAGGGGGTCAGGGGGACCGTCCCCCTGCTTCAGGATCCGCAGGCTCGCGCGTCTGGTACCTGGGTCCTGCGCCCACCAGACGCGCGAGCCTGCGGCAACCAGACAGCGTCGTCGCCGAGGGGGCGGCGGACGGCGCGGCCGGCGGCGACGAGCTCGAGCAGGGCGAGCTCGGCGGCGGTGCGGTCGGGGGCGTCGTTGCCGCGGACGAGGAGCGCGGTCATCTCCTGCGTCGTCAGGCCGCGGGGGAAGAACGCGAGGATCTCACCCGGGTCGTCGGGGACGGGGCGCCTCGTGCCGCCGGGAATCAGGTTGGCGACGCACACGTCGTAGGACTCCACCGTCTGCCATCCTCCCGCCTCGAGCCGCCGTCCCTCGTGCTCGAGCACGAGCGACGGCGCCGTGTAGCGCACCGGACCGTCCGTCGTCGCGGACTTGCCCTGCAATTCGGTCGGCGATCCTGCTGCGGTGCGCGCCTCCGCCCGGTCGCGCTCGTACGCCTCCTCGACCTCCGGCGTCCCGATCGCGGCCATCACCGCCGCGATGTCGATCCCCTCGACCCCGCCGATCGCCTCGGCGATCGCGTCGTCCTCGTCGAGGACGAGCGTCGTCGTGAACCACCCGAACTGGAGCGCACGGAAGACGGCCCACTCGCTGCCCGGATACAGCAGCCGTGCAGCGACGACGGCCCGGCACGCGCGGCCCGTTCCCACGACCCGCGCGCGCGGCGCAGGCGAGAAGGGCATCCCGAAGCGTCGGAAGCTCCGGGCGTACCCCTGGGCCGAGCCGAGCGGCGTGTAGCCACGCTGGACGTACTGCTCGGCGCGCTCGGTCAGCCCGATCAGCACGAGTCGCCAGTCGAGCTGATCGCCGTAGCGCCACTCGAGCACGCGGAGGGCCGGATTCGCCGAGTAGCCCCAAGGGCACCCGGCGTCGTTGAAGAGCGTCGCGCGAACGGGCGTCATCTCTCCTGTTTCTACCTTGTGCGGCGGGGGAGCGGCGTACGGTGAGCCGAGGGGATGCAGGCTGATGCCTCGAGCACGCAGCGCGTTCGTTCTGGCGGCCTTCGCCGTGCTGGGGGCCGCGACGGCAACCGACTCCGCGGTGCCCGCATGTGCCTGCGGACTCCCTGCGGCCGCATACGGGCGCCGTGCTCGTCGCGGAGGAGCGGGACGGGAACGTCTGGGCGATTCGGCCGCGCGGAGGGGTCATCTCGGGCACGGCGGCGCCGACGAACAGCCGCCGGACGGGACGGACGTCGAGCATGCGGTCGTCCTCGACCCCTGATCGGCGGAGCCCGCACGTGCGGAAAGACCGTGCCTCCATCGGGACGACCCCCGATGCCGGCGCGAGGCGACCCGAACGACGATTCGAGCCATGCCGCGGCCGATCGCGACAGTCGACGGGAACGAAGCTGCGGCCTGGGTCGCGTATCGCGCGAGCGAGGTGATCGCGATCTACCCGATCACGCCGTCGTCGGCAATGGGCGAGCTCGCAGACGGCTGGGCGGCCCGCGGCATCCCGAACGCCTGGGGCAGCGTGCCGCAGGTGATCGAGATGCAGAGCGAAGGCGGTGCCGCGGGCGCCGTCCACGGCGCACTCCAGGCGGGAGCGCTCGCGACGACCTTCACGGCCTCCCAGGGGCTCCTGCTGATGATCCCGAACATGTTCAAGATCGCGGGAGAGCTGACGCCGACCGTCTTCCATGTCGCGGCGCGGACGGTGGCGACGCACGCGCTCTCGATCTTCGGCGACCACTCCGACGTGATGGCGTCCCGGGGCACGGGCTTCGCGATGCTGGCGTCGGCCTCGGTCCAGGAAGCCCAGGACCTCGCGCTCGTCGCGCACGCCGCCACGCTCCGCGCACGCGTGCCCTTCCTTCACTTCTTCGACGGCTTCCGGACGTCGCACGAGCTGAACACGATCGAACGTCTCCACGACACCGACGTCGCGGCGTTTCTCGACGCGCGACTCGTCGCAGCGCATCGCGGGCGTGCCCTCACGCCCGATCGGCCCGTTCTCCGGGGCTCCGCGCAGAACCCGGACGTGTTCTTCCAGGCGCGGGAGGCGGCGAACCCGTTCTACGTGGCCCTTCCGGGCATCATCGACGAGGAGCTCGAGCGCTTCGCCGGGCTGACGGGCCGCCGCTACCGCCTCTTCGACTACGTCGGCGATCCGGCGGCCGAGCGCGTCATCGTCGTGATGGGGTCGGCGGGCGGAGCCGTCGAGGAGGCGGTCGAGGAGCTGCGCCGCCGCGGCGAGCGGGTCGGTGTCGTTCGGGTTCGCCTCTTCCGGCCGTTCGAGCCGGCCGCCCTGGTCGCGGCCCTCCCGCCGACGGTCAGGGCGATCGCGGTCCTCGATCGGTGCAAGGACCCGGCCGCCGTGCTCGAGCCCCTGCACCAGGACGTCGTCGTGGCGCTCGCCGGGCTCGGGGCGCTGCCGCCCGTCGTGATCGGGGGTCGTTACGGTCTCTCGTCGAAGGAGTTCACGCCCGCGATGGCGGCGGCGGTGTTCGCCGAGCTCGACCGGAGTTCGGCAAGACCGCGATTCACGGTCGGGATCAAGGACGACGTCACTCGCCTGTCGCTCGACGTCGATCCCAGCTTCACGACCGAGCCCGACGACGTTGTTCGGGCGGTGTTCTTCGGGCTCGGCGCCGACGGCACGGTCGGCGCCAATCGCAACTCGATCCAGATCATCGGCGAGCACGCGGGGCTGCACGCGCAGGGAACGTTCGTGTTCGACTCGAAGAAGTCTGGCTCGACGACCGTGTCACACCTGCGGTTCGGGCCTCGCCCCATCTCATCGAGCTACCTCATCCGGGACGCCGGCTTCGTCGCATGCCACCAGTTCGGGCTCCTCGACCGTCTGGACGTCCTCGCGGTCGCCCGTCCCGGAGCGACGTTCCTCCTCAACGCCCCGCATACGCCGGACGAAGTGTGGGCTGCGCTGCCGCTGGAGGTGCAGGAGCAGATCGTCGAGAAGCGCCTGCGCCTAGTCGTCGTCGACGCGGGCTCCGTCGCACGCGACGCGGGACTCGGCAGGCGCGTCAACACCATCCTGCAGACCTGCTTCTTCGCGCTCTCCGGCGTTCTGCCGCGCGAGGAGGCGATCGCCGCGATCAAGGACGCCGTCCGCCGGACGTACGCCAAGAGGGGAGAGATCGTGATCGAGCGGAACTTCGCGGCGATCGACCGGGCGCTCGACGGTCTGCACGAGGTGGCCGTGCCCGCCACGGCGACGTCGGCCAGGCGACGTCCACCGGCGGTCGGAGCCGACGCACCGGCATTCGTGCGCGACGTCACGGCAGCCATGATCGCCGGTCGAGGGGACACGTTGCCGGTGAGTGCGCTTCCGGTCGACGGCACGTTCCCAACGGCGACATCGCAGTGGGAGAAGCGCTCGATCGCCACCGAGATCCCGATCTGGGACCCTACGATCTGCATCGACTGTGCGA
Source organism: Actinomycetota bacterium (assembly GCA_016870235.1). The sequence continues at coordinate 8,499 of VGCB01000063.1, forward strand.
AGTGCGCGCTCGTCTGCCCGCACGCCGCGATCCGCATGAAGGTGTTTCCGCGGGAGGCCCTCGCGGACGCACCGGACGGGTTCCCGTCCAAGGAGTGGCGTTCCCGTGACCTGCCAGGGATGCGGATGACGATCCAGGTCGCCCCCGATGATTGCACGGGATGCGGCATCTGCGTGGAGACGTGCCCTGCGCACGCGAAGGAGCACGTGCGACACCGCTCGATCAACCTCGAGCCGAAAGACGCGCATGCGGCGACGGAGCGGGAGCGCTACGAGTTCTTCCTCGGCATCCCCGAGATCGACCGGGCGGCCGTCGACCCCGCCACCGTGAAGGGCTCGCAGGCGCTACGACCGCTCTTCGAGTACTCGGGGGCCTGCGAAGGCTGTGGCGAGACGCCGTATCTGAAGCTGCTCTCGCAGCTCTTCGGCGATCGCATCCTCGTCGCCAACGCGACTGGCTGCTCGTCGATCTACGGCGGGAACCTCCCGACCACCCCGTGGGCGGTCGACGAGCGCGGCCGCGGGCCCGCATGGGCGAACTCCCTCTTCGAGGACAACGCCGAGTTCGGTCTCGGGATGCGCCTCGCGCTCGATCAGCAGGCGGCATCCGCCCGGCGGCTCGTCGAGGTCGTCGCTCCTGATCTCGCCGGCGCGCTGCTGACGGCCGACCAGTCCGACGAGGCCGGGATCGCCGCTCAGCGGGCCAGGGTCGAGGAGCTCGAGGAGCGCTGTCGTCAGGTCGGCACGGAGGATGCGTCAGCCCTCGCCGCCGTGGCCCGGTCGCTCGTCCGCAAGAGCGTGTGGATCGTGGGCGGCGACGG
>VGCB01000064.1 GCA_016870235.1 Actinomycetota bacterium
GCGCGACCCCGCTCGCGGCGCTCGCTCCTCACGCTCGGCGGTTCGGCCTCCATCCGTTGCAGACGTTCACGCACGACCGAGGGCCCGAGCAGCTCGACGGCGCGTGGGGCGCGGTCACGGCCGAGGCGCCGGCTGCCGCGCGGATCGCGGTCGAGCTCGCCGAGGCTCTCGGACTGCGGCCGTTCCGGATCGACGACGGGATGCGGGCGCTCTACCACGCGGGCGCCGTGATGGCCTCCAACTACCTCGTCACCCTCCGCCGGGCCGCAGGCTCGCTGCTCGACGCAGCCGGCGCGCCGCCGGAGGCGCTCGATCCGCTGCTCCGCCGCACGATCGACAACGGGTTCGCGCTGACGGGGCCGATCGACCGTGGCGACTGGGAGACGGTCGAGCGCCACCTCGAGGTCGTCGCCTCGGTCGAGCCGGAGCTCGCGACCGCCTACCGCGCGCTCGCGCTCCTCACCGCGGCGCAGGCCAGCCGGACCGTCCCCGACGAGCTCTCGGGAGCGCTCGCGTGAACGTCTGCCGGACTTCGTACGACATCCGCGCCGCCCTCGCGCCGCGGCGCGCCGGCCGCGTCGGGCTCGTCCCCACGATGGGCGCGCTCCACGACGGCCATCGCAGCCTGCTCTCCGCCGCCCGGGATGAGTGCGACACGGTTGTGATGAGCCTGTTCGTGAACCCGGCGCAGTTCGGGGACACCGGCGACCTCTCGGCCTACCCGCGCACCGAGGAGAGCGACGTCGCCCGCGCGGCCGAGGCGGGAGTCGACGTCGTCTTCGCGCCGACCGCCGAGGCGATGTACCCACCCGGTTTCCAGACGTGGGTCGAGGTCGGCGAGCTCGGCCGGATCCTCGAGGGCGCGCACCGTCCCGGGCACTTCCGCGGCGTCGCCACGGTCTGCCTCAAGCTCTTCAACATCGTCCGCCCGAACGTCGTGTTCTTCGGGCAGAAGGACGCGCAGCAGGTGGCGGTGCTCCGCCGCATGCTGCTCGACCTCGATCTCGAGATCGAGCTCCGGGCGCTGCCCACGGTCCGCGATGCGGATGGGCTCGCGCTCTCGTCGCGGAACGCTCGGCTCTCGCCGGCCGACCGCAAGATCGCCCTCACCCTTCCCCGTGCCCTCGCGTCGATGAGCCCCGACGCCGCCCGCGCGATCCTCGCCGACGCCGGCGTCGACATCGACTACGTCGAGATTGCCCCCTTCGACCCGCCCGTCCTCGCCGGCGCGATCCGCGTCGGCGACGTCCGCCTGATCGACAACGTCCCCCTGGAGGTCACGTCATGAGCACTCGCCCGCGCACCCCTGCCCCGGGAACGCCTGCCCCCGGCAAGCTCCCGATCACCGAGCTCGCCGATCTCAAGGCGCGGCGACAGCCGATCACGATGGTGACGGCGTACGACGCGCCGTCGGGACGGCTCGCCGACGAGGCGGGCGTCGACATGGTCCTGGTCGGCGACTCGGCCGCGATGACCGTCCTCGGGCACGACTCGACGGTGCCGGCGACGATGGACGAGATGATCGTCCTCACCCGCGCGGTCACACGCGGGGCCCGGCGCCCGCTCGTCGTCGCGGATCTCCCCTTCGGCTCGTACCAGGTGTCCGACGAGGAGGCGATCCGGAACGCGATCCGCTTCGTCAAGGAGGCGGGTGCCGACGCGGTCAAGCTCGAGGGCGCCGGCCCGATGCTGTCGCGCGTGGAGGGGATCGTCGCGGCCGGCGTCCCCGTGATGGGGCACATCGGGCTCACGCCCCAGACGGCGACGATGCTGGGCGGGTTCAAGGCGCAAGGCCGGAGCGCGGAGAAGGCGGTGCGGCTGATGCGCGACGCCTTCGACCTCCAGGCGGCGGGCTGCTTCGCGATCGTGCTCGAGGCGGTTCCGGCCGTCGTCGCCGAGCGGATCAGCGAGCGGCTCGAGATCCCCACGATCGGGATCGGCGCCGGCCGCGGCACCGACGGCCAGGTGCTCGTCTGGCACGACATGCTCGGGCTCTACGACGGGCACGCGCCGCGCTTCGTCAAGCGGTACGCCTCGCTCGCCGGCGAGATCACCTCGGCGCTCGAGCGCTACGTCGCCGACGTCCGCGAGGGCCACTTCCCCGAGCAGGTGCACACGTACTCGATGCCCGAGGAGGAGCTCGCGGAGTTCGAGGCAGCCGTCGGCGCCCGCCTGCCGGTGATCTGAGCTGGGCCCGGGATGTGCGCGATCGTCCGGACGGGGCCCGCGTTCGCGTCCGGCTGAAGCCGGACGCGGGGCAAACCGCTACAGCACGTACGGCAGCGCCGCGACGACGGCGACCGCGACCGCCGCGAGACCGAGGGCGACCGCGACGCCTCGCCAGGGCAGGCGCATCGCCGTCCGCAGGCCGATCGCCAGCAGGACGAGGCTCCAGGCGACGAAGGCGAGGCCGAGCGCGACCACGATCGCGCGGCCGACGTCCTCGTCGCTGCCGCCCGAGCGGAAGAAGTCGCCGCCGAAGGCGATCAGCGCAACCGGCACGGTGACGAAGAGGGAGAGCGCGATCGGGAGCGCGGAGAACCCCGCCACCTGGCGCGCCCGCCGCGCGGGCTCGAGCGAGCCGGCGCCGCGGATCCCGATCCAGAGCGCAAGCGAGACCAGCACGTAGACGACGACGCCGGCGGCCGAGCCGCCGATGAAGGTGAGGACGACGGCGACGATCCCGTCGATCGACCCGTCGTCGAGCAGCCGCCCCCAGGTCGGGGTGAGAACGGCGCCTCCCATGCCGGCCAGGAGGACGATCGCAAGCAACGGCTCCTGCCGCGCCGCGACGTCGTCCTCGTCGTCTTCGCGCAGCGCGCGGAACACGGTCGCGGGGGCCGTCAGGAGCCTGGGCAGAAGTCGCCACCAGCGCCGCGAGGCCGCTTCGACCGCCGGCTCGCGGAGTGCCGCCGCCCGATCGGCGCGCGCGACCTGCTTCTCGTCGTCCACGCCCCGAGGGTAGCCACCGCAGCCGGGCTCGCGGGCGTCGGTCGCGTCACCCGTCTCGCGATGCGATCGCCGCTGCCGGCCAGGCGCGCGTCGCCCGGCACCGGAAGCGCAGCGTCCGCGAGGCTACGCTGCGACCTCGTTCTCGACCACGTGCGGGAGATGGGGCGCCACGAGATAGCGGGTGACGCCGATCGGTGCGGACGGCTCGCCGTAGAGGAACCCCTGGCCGAAGCGACAGCCGATGTGCTCGAGCGACGCGGCCTGCGCGGGCGACTCGATGCCCTCGGCGATCACGTGCATGCCGAGCGACGTCGCCAGGCGCATGATCGTCTCCACGAACGCGGCGTCGACCTCGCTGTGCGGCAGCCGGGCGATGAAGGGTTGGGCGATCTTGAGGACGTCCATCGGGAAGTCTCGCATGTGGGCGAGCGAGGAGTGGCCGGTCCCGAAGTCGTCGAGCGCGAGGGAGACCCCGAGGCGACGGAGCTCCTCCATCGTGCGGAGCGCCTCCCGCGGGCGGTGCATGACCCCGCTCTCGGTGATCTCCAGAACGAGCCGATCGGGCGGCAGGCCCGACTCCGCGAGCGCGCGCGCGACCTCGCGGACGAGCTGGCGGGAGTGGAGCTCGCTCGGCGCCAGGTTGACGGTCACGGTCAGCGCCGAGTGATCCGGGAACGCGCGCTGCCAGCCGCGAACCTGCTTGCAGGCCTCGTGGAGCACGACGCGGCCGATCTCCGGCATCAGGCCGATCTCGTCCGCGAGCGAGATGAACCCGCCGGGGCCCATCAGCGGCTTGCCGGCACGTCCCCACCGGGCGAGCGCCTCGAGCGCGACGAGCGCGCCGGTCTCCATGTCGACGATCGGCTGGTAGTGCACGAGGATCTCTCCCCGGTCGACGGACCGTGCGAGCGCCGTCGCCATCTCGTGGCGGGCGCGGACCTGCTCCTGCATCTGCGGCTCGAACACCGAGAGCCGCCGCTTGCCCTGCCGCTTGGCCGCGTACATGGCGACGTCCGCCTGGCGCAGGAGCTCCTCGGCGCCGGTGTGATTGCCTGCGAAAGCGATCCCCACGCTCGAGTGGACGGCGACGTCTTGCCCGTTGATCGTGAACGGCGCCTCCAGGGCGTCGAGCAGCCTCTGACCGATGCTGACGGCCTCCTCCTCGGTCAGGACCTCTGCGAGCACGGCGAACTCGTCGCCGCCCAGCCGAGCTGCCGTGTCGGAAGGCCGGATCTCGCGCTCGACCCGGGCGGCGACGGCGAGCAGCAGGTCGTCGCCGGCCGAGTGGCCGAGGGTGTCGTTCACGGTCTTGAAGTCGTCGAGATCGAGGAAGAGGACGGCGACGCGTCGTCCCGCGTCCCGCTCGGCCAGCGCCTGGGAGACGGAGTCGTAGAACAGCGTCCGGTTCGCGAGACCGGTCAGCGTGTCGTGGTACGCCCGGTGGCGGAGCTCCTCCTTGAGCACGGTCAGCTCGTTCAGCGACTGCTCGAGGCTGTCGTTCTCGAGCATCAGCCCCGCGTGCGTGCCGAACGTCTGGAACAGCCGGGCCTCGGCGTCCGAGAAGGGCTCGTGGGCGTCGGCGCGGCCGACGGCGAGCACCGAGTGAACGCCGCGGTCGCCGCGCAGCGCGATCAGCAGCCCGTGCTCCACCCCACGCTCCGAGAACGCGGCGCGGATGTCGGCGGGAGCGGAGTCGATCGACACGGTCACCGGCCCGTCGGCGAAGACGGCGTGACGGATGGCGGCGTCGTCTGCGAGCGAGAGCCCGACCGGCCGAAGGCGCTCCTCCACGCCGTGGCAGATCTCGGCCAGCAGTCGCTTGTCGTTCTCCCGCGAGAGGATCACGATCCAGGCCGCGTCGGCGTCGACGAGACGGCGCGTCGACGCGAGGAGCTGCGAGATCGCGGACTCGAGCCCGTGCGCCCGCTGCGCCATCTGCAGCGACTCCTGAAGGCCGCTCAGCTGCACGAGCCGGCGGTTCTCCCGTTCGCGCGCTCGCAGCGCCAGGGCGGTCGAGACGAACGGGAGGACGAGCAGCGCCGCGAGCGACCACCTGCGCTCGGCCACGAGATTGGCCGCGATCACCGCGAGCGCGCCGCCGGCGAGCACCGACGAGAGCCCGAGGAGCGCCTCGAGGAACCGTTCGCCCGAGGTGAGGCCGGGGATCCCGCTCGTGGCGACGTGGATCAGGCCCGCTGCGGCTCCGCCCGCGAGCGCGGCGAGCACCGCCGGCCTCCAATCGCCCGCGGCGAAGTGGTCGCGGAGCAGCCCGAACACGGCGACGGAGGCGGAGGCGGAGATCGAGGCGGCGCCGAGTCGGCGGAGGAACACCGTCGAGCGCACGGAGCCGAACGCGAGCGTCATCAGCAGGACGGCGCCGACGTGCGACGGCACGGCGAGCCGAGCCGGGCCCTCGAGCAGCGCGAAGGCCATCGCGGCCGAGCCGGCGGCGATCGCGCCCGGGGAGATGCCGCGGCGATCGGCAAGACCGTGCACCTCCGTCAGGAGGAAGACGAGCGGGATCACCCAGACGGGGACGGTTCCCTTGGAGCCCGCGTCGGTGACGGCCGACACGGCGGCGGCGGTTCCGAGACCGAGGACGACGACGAGGGTCGTCAGCGGCTTGCCGCGGATGCCCGATGCCCGGAGGCCTCCGATCGTCGGCCGGGGACGAGCGGGAACGGCGGCAGGCGGCGTCCGGAGGGAGCCCATGGTCTCAACGTCGGCCGGATCACCCGTCCGGGTATCCCCCGGGCGGGGGTTCGTCGATCCCGCGCCGGGGGAACGACCCCGGCTCCCGCCGCGCGCGCGCCCGTTCCGCGCGCCGGTCGCACGCCCGTCGGAGCCCTGTCCGACCCGAGCGGCTACACGGCACCGACGGGCGCGGTGTCCTGCGCGAGCACCTCGCGGAGAAACCGACCCGTGTGGGACTCGGAGACGGCAGCGACCTCCTCGGGCGTGCCGGCGGCGACCACCTCGCCCCCGGCCTCGCCGCCCTCCGGCCCGAGATCGACGATCCAGTCGGACTGCTTGATCACGTCGAGGTTGTGCTCGATCACGAGCACGGTGTTGCCCGCGTCGACGAGGCGCTGGAGCACCTCGAGCAGCTTCTCGATGTCGGCAAAGTGGAGACCCGTCGTCGGCTCGTCGAGGATGTAGAGCGTCCGCCCGGTGGCGACCTTCGAGAGCTCGGCGGCGAGCTTCACCCGCTGGGCCTCGCCACCGGACAGCGTCGTCGCGGGCTGGCCGAGCCGGATGTAGTCGAGCCCGACGTCGTGCAGCGTCTGCAACCGGCGGCGGATCTTCGGGATGCGGTCGAAGAACTCGAGCGCCTCCTCGACGGACATCTCGAGCACGTCGGCGATCGACTTCCCCTTGAACCGCACCTCGAGCGTCTCGCGGCTGTACCGCTTCCCGTGGCACGTCTCGCATGGCACGTACACGTCGGGGAGGAAGTGCATCTCGATCTTGATCTGGCCGTCACCCTTGCACGCCTCGCATCGGCCCCCGCGGACGTTGAAGGAGAAGCGGCCGGGCTTGTAGCCGCGCACCTTGGCCTCGGGGGTGAGCGAGTAGAGCTCGCGGACGTGCGTGAACAGGTCGGTGTACGTGGCGGGGTTCGAGCGCGGGGTGCGACCGATCGGCGTCTGGTCGATCTCGATCACCTTGTCGAAGCGCTCGATCCCCTCGACGCCGTCGTGGGCACCGGGCTTCGTGCGCATGCGGTTGAGCCGGTTCGCGAGCGCCTTGTAGACGATCTCGTTGACCAGGGTGGACTTGCCGGAGCCGGAGACGCCCGTGACCGAGACGAACTTGCCGACCGGAAGCTCGACGTCGATCCCCCTGAGGTTGTTCTCGCGCGCCCCGACCACCCGGAACCAGCCGCGGTCGTCGTCGCGCCTCGGCGGCACCGCGATCCGGCGCGCCCTGGAGAGGAACTGCCCGGTGACCGAGCCGGGCACGTCCATGACCGCGTCTGCGGTGCCTTCGGCGACGACCCGTCCGCCGTGCTCGCCGGCTCCCGGGCCCATGTCGACGATCCAGTCGGCGGTGCGCATCATCTGCTCGTCGTGCTCGACGACCAACACGGTGTTGCCGAGGTCGCGGAGCCGCTCGAGCGTCCCGATCAGGCGGTCGTTGTCGCGCTGGTGCAGGCCGATCGAGGGCTCGTCGAGGATGTAGAGGACGCCGACGAGCTGCGAGCCGATCTGCGTGGCGAGCCGCAGCCGCTGCGCCTCGCCGCCCGAGAGCGTCTTCGCGGCTCGGTCGAGCTGCAGGTAGCCGACGCCGACGTCGTTGAGGAACGTGAGGCGCTCCCGGATCTCCTTGACGATCCGGTGCCCGATCAGCTGCTCGGTCGCGCTCAGCTCGAGCTCGTCGAGGAAGTGGAGCGCGGCCGCGACCGAGAGCTGGGTGAACGCATGGATCGATCGACCGCCGACCGTGACCGCGAGCACCTCGGGCCGCAGCCGCGCACCGTTGCAAGCCGGGCACGGCCGCTGGCTCATGTACTCCTCGATCCGCTCCCGCTGCTGGGGCGAGTCGGTCTCGCGGTAGCGCCGCTGGAGGTTCGGCACGAGCCCCTCGAACGCCATCGCGTACGAGCGCTTCCGCCCCATCCGGTTCTTGTACTGGACGAGGATCCGGTCGCCGTTCGTGCCGAACAGGAAGAGGTCCTGCACCTCGGTCGGGAGGTCGCGCCACGGTGCCTTGGGGTCGATCTCGTACCGGTCGGCGATCGCCTGGATGACGGACTCGTAGTACCCCTGCCCGCCGAGCGCCCAGGGGACGAGGGCGCCCTCCGAGATCGCGAGCGAGGTGTCGGGAACGAGGAGGTCGGGATCGACCTCGAGCTGCGCGCCGAGCCCCGTGCAGCGGGTGCAGGCGCCGTGGGGCGCGTTGAACGAGAAGATTCGCGGCTCGAGCTCGGGCAGCGAGACGCCGTGGTCGGGGCAGGCGAAGTTCTCCGAGAAGAGGAGCGTCTCGGAGGTGTCGACGAGGTCGATGCCGACGAGGCCTTCGGCGAGCGAGGCGGCCGTCTCGATCGACTGGGTCAGCCGCTGCCGCAGGTCGGGCTTCATCACGAGCCGGTCGACGACGACCTCGATCGTGTGCTTGAACTTCTTGTCGAGCACGATGTCCTCCTCGAGGAGCCGCTGCTCGCCGTCGACCTTGACGCGGGTGAAGCCGTCGCGGCGGAGCTCGTCGAGGACGTCGCGGTACTCGCCCTTGCGATCGCGCACGACGGGGGCGTTGACGGTGAAGCGCGTGCTCTCGGGCAGGGCGAGCACCTGCTCGACGATCTGGTCGAGGCTCTGGCCGGCGATCGGTCGTCCGCAGGTGGGGCAGTGCGGGCGTCCCACGCGGGCGTAGAGGAGGCGGAGGTAGTCGTAGATCTCCGTGACCGTGCCGACCGTCGAGCGCGGGTTCCGCGACGTCGTCTTCTGGTCGATCGAGATCGCCGGCGAGAGCCCGTCGATCGAGTCCACGTCGGGCTTCTCCATCATCTGGAGGAACTGGCGCGCGTAGGCGGAGAGCGACTCGACGTAGCGGCGCTGGCCCTCGGCGTAGATCGTGTCGAACGCGAGCGACGACTTGCCCGAGCCGGAGAGCCCGGTGATGCAGACGAGCGCGTTCCGCGGCAGCGCGACGGTGACGTCCTTGAGGTTGTGCTCGCGCGCACCGTGAACGACGAGGGAGCCGGAGGGCATCGAGTCGAGTCTAACCGGGCGCGTATGATCGAACATGTGTTCGCTCACACTACAGTGCCGGTCGGCTGGACGGATCGGTTCGATCGGGGTGAAGCCCGGGCGCGGCAGTCCACCGTCCACCCGCTCGCCCTGCGATGCGTCCGGCTGAAGCCAGGCGCGGGAGGCGCGGGGGGCACGGTGCCAGACCCGATCGCAAGGGAGGTGTCCCAGGGAACCGCAGGTTCCCGGCTTCAGGATCCGAGTGCGCGCGCGTCTGCTACGTCGGTCCCTCGCTCAGCAGACGCGCGCGCACCCGGCCAGCCAACACCGCGTCCGGCTGAAGCCAGGCGCAGGGCCATCACGACACCAAGCCGCCGCCATTCCCTGCGACGCTTCTGGCTGAAGCCAGACGCGGGGACGGTGCCAGACTCGATGGCAAGGGAGGGCTCCCAGGGAACCGCAGGTTCCCGGCTTCAGGATCCGGGTGTGCGCGCGTCTGCTACCTCGGTCCCTCACCCAGCAGACGCGCGCACACCCGGCAAGCAAGCATCGCGAGGCGGCCACCCACCTCTGCCTCCCTAAACGGCTTTACGCCAGCGACCAAACACCAGTCCG
>VGCB01000065.1 GCA_016870235.1 Actinomycetota bacterium
CCTATGACGCGATGCGCCGCCAGTTCGGCGAGTTCATCGCCGACCGGGTCTTCGTGCCGGTCTTCGAGAAGCTCTACCGCACCCATCCGCGGCAGCTCGACGAGCTGGCGACCCACCTCACGGCGGTCAACCGCATCGCCCTGTTCGACGAGGCCATGACCCTCGAGCTCATGCGTTCCGAGCCGCTGCGGGCGAGGGTCTGCTATCCGGACCAGCTCACCATGCCGCCGTTCCGCACCAGCGACCAGCGGGGCTTCTACCCGCGGAAGTACGGGATGTTCCGGGTCGTCGATCGGCTTCGCGAGATCCTCGAGCGCGACGGCACCCGGTTCCTGACCTCGTCGACCGTCTCGGCGGTGAGGCGGGACGGCGGGAAGGTGACGGGCGTGACGATCCGCTCGGCCGACGGCACCGCGACCGAGGTCGAGGTCGACCGCCTGTTCTGGACCGCCGGCCTGCCCGGCCTGGCCAAGCTGCTCGGGATCGACCTCGCGGACCTGACCTACGACCGCAACAACAAGGACATCCACTACGTCAACTTCCTGTGGCCCGAGCGGCCGTCGATGGGCGAGCTGTACTACTTCTACTGCTTCGAGCCGGGTTGCCGCACGTTCCGCGTGACCAGCTACGCGAACTACTGTCCCGGGGCCGCCGAGGGCCGGGGCTACCCGCTCTGCGCCGAGCTGTGGACCGAGCCGGGCGACCCGACCGACGCGGCGGGGATCGTCGAGCTGGCGCGGCGCGAGCTGGTCCGTTTCGGCGTGGTGCCCGAGGGGGCCCGCCCGAGGTTCGCGCGGGCCGAGAAGGTCACCGACGGCGGATTCCCGCTGCCGAGCGTGAACAACGTGCGGTTCCTCGAGTCGACCACCGACCGGATCCGGGCGGCGGGACTCGCCAACCTCGAGATTTTCGGCGTGTACTCCTCGAGGAACACCTTCTTCATCAAGGACATCCTGACCGACGCCCATCGCAAGCTGACGCAGGGAAGGCGATCCTCATGACCCTCTCGTTCGACCGACTGCCGTTCTACTGGCGGCTCAAGCCGCCGGGAACCCCCTCGCCGGTGCCGGAGCTCCAGCCGTTCGAGTACGGATTCGACGAGTCGGTGCAGCTGGTCATCCAGAAGCGACATCCCGAGACCCTGCAACATCTCGCGACCATCTACCGGGAGGACGCCAACATCGGCTACCTCCAGGACGCGAACGACATCGCGAGGCCCTACGGCACCGACTTCACGAGGTTCATCGACCGCGCCCTCGAGCGATGGGGCGGTGGGGTCCGCCGCGTCCTCGAGCTCGGCTGCGGGGGCTGCACGATCCTGGCTGACCTCGCCGCCCGCGGCTACGAGGTGACCGGCATCGACCCCGGGCCGCTCGCGGTGCGGGAAGGCGCCCGGCGCGGGCTTCGCGTGATCAACGACTTCTTTCCGACGCCGCAGTTTCCCGGCCACGCCGACTTCATCTTCCACAACGACGTGCTCGAGCATGTCGACCGGCCGGTCGAGTTCCTCGCCTCGCAGCGGAGACAACTCTCGCCGGGCGGCCTGGTCATCGCCGCGGTGCCCGACTGCTCGGACGGTGTCCGCGCGGGCGAGATCTCGATGACGATGCACCAGCACCTCAACTACTTCGACCAGGACAGCCTGGCCCGGACGTTCGAGGCCGCGGGGCTCACCGTCGTGGCGGTCGAGCGGGCGGCCTACGGCGGTTCGCTCTACTGTTGCGCGGTGAACGATCCCGACCGGGCGCCGGCCGCGCCGCTGCGGGGCGACGCGAAGTTCCGCAACTTCGCCGCGAAGGCCGCGGTGAACACCGAGGCCGTGACGCGGCGGGTGGGCGAGGCCCTCCGGAGCGGCCGGCGGGTCGGCTTCTACGTGCCGCTCCGCACCCTCCCGTACGTCTCGGCCCTCGAGGCCTGGTCGGGCTACCGTTTCTTCGACGACACCTCGCACTGGTACGGCCGGTGCTTCGACGGCGTGCCCGTCCCGGTCGAGAACTGCGAGGACCTCCGGCGGAATCCCGTCGACATCCTCTTCATCATGTCGCTCACGTTCGGCCGCAAGATCGGCGAGCGGGTCGCCGCCCTCGGGATCCCGGGGATGGAGGTGATCCAGCTCTCGGATCTGGTCTCCCTCGACGGGCAGGACGGGCCGCGGTGACCGGCCCGTCGGGCCGCACCGGAGCGAACCCATGGCCGATCGGGACATGAACGGGCAACCGGGCTGCGAACTCTCGGTGGTCTGCACCGTCTACCGCGGCGAGCGGATGGTCGGCGAGCTGGTTCGGCAGGTCGGCGAGGCCTGCGCGGCGGTCACGCCCGACCACGAGATCGTGCTGGTCGACGACCGCAGCCCGGACGGCAGCTGGGCCGCGATCGTCGAGGCATGCCGCGGCAATCCGCGGGTGCGCGGCGTGCTGCTCGCGCGGAACGTCGGGCAGCAGCGGGCGGTCTCGGCCGGTCTGCGCCACGCGACCGGCCGGTACACGATCGCGATGGACGGTGACCTGCAGCACCCGCCCGAGGCGATCCCCCGCATCGTCGAGACGTTGCGGGAAGGTCACGACCTGGTCTACACGGTGTCGACGACCCGGAACAACTGGATCGACGGTCTCACCTCCCGCGGCTTCTGGTGGCTGCTCAACGGCGTGCTCGGCGTGGGGATGGTGCCCAACCAGCTCATGATGCGGGGTTTCTCGCGCCGGGCCCTGGAGATGTTCAACGCTTATGGCGAGCACGTCCGCAACGTGGTCGGGATCACCCACGACATCGGGCTGCGGGCGAAGACCCTCGGGGTCGAGAACCGCAAGCGGCATTCGGGCCGCAGCAACTACGGCTTCTTCAGGCGGTTCGACGTGCTGCTCGACGTGGTGCTCATGACGAGCAACCGCCCGCTGACCTACGTCATCTACTTCTCGTTCCTGACCATGGCCCTCGGCCTGGTCCTCGGGCTGGTCACGCTGGTCAATTACTTCCGGTACCCCGACACGCCGCCGGGCTACCCGACCCTGGCCACGCTGCTCATCTGCTTCGGCAGCGCGATCCTCGCGGTGCTCGGCATCATCGGCCGCTACCTCGCGAACATCTACACCGAGGTGCGGAACCGTCCGCTGTTCCACGTCGACCGCACCGCGAACTTCCCGGAGGGGCCGTGAGGGTCACCATCCTGCAATCGAACTACCTGCCCTGGCGGGGCTACTTCGATCTCGTCCACGACGCGGACGTGTTCGTGGTGTACGACTGCGTGAAGTACACCAAGAACGATTGGCGCAACCGGAACGTCATCTATCCCAAGAGCGGGAAGCAGTGGCTGACCATCCCGGTGCCCGCGACCGCGGTGAAGCTGGCGATCGACGAGGTCCGGCTGCCCGAGGCCGACTGGCAGGAACTGCACGCGAAGATGCTCTCGATCGGCTACGGGCGGGCCCGGCATTTCGCGCAGGTCGAGGAGATGCTCCGCACCTTCCACCTCGCCCGCGCCTGGCCGAGCCTCTCCGGGCTGAACCGGGCTCTCGTCGAGTGGATCAGCCGCCGGCTCGGCTGCCGCACGGTCTTCCGCGACGCCCGCGAGTTCACGCTGCACGAGGATCGCGTGGAACGGCTGCTCGGGATCCTCGGCGAGCTCGGGGCGACCGAGTACATCTCGGGGCCCGCCGCCGCGACGTACCTCGACGGCAAGGAGCACCTCTTCACCGATCGCGGGATCCGGCTGACCTACAAGAAGTACCCCGCCTACCCGCCGTACCGCCAGCTTCGCGAGCCCTTCGAGCCGGCGGTCTCGATCGTCGATCTCGTCGCGAACCTCTCGTGGGAGGAGATTCCCGCCCACATCTGGGGACGCTGAGCGGCCGGGACGAGCGATGAGGACCCGCACGCAGTTCATCCGGTTCGCCATCGTCGGCGCGGCGAGCAACCTGGTCGGCTACCTCGCATACCTCGGGCTCGTCGCGCTCGGCGTCGGCCCGAAGCTCGCGATGTCGGTGGTGTACGCGGGCGGCGTGCTCCAGTCGTTCCTGTTCAACCGGGCGTGGTCGTTCCGGCATTCGGGCCCGCTGGGCGGGTCCTTCGCCCGGTACGTCGCCTCGTACGCGCTCGGGTACCTCGCGAATCTCGCGGTGCTGGCGATCGCCGTCGACCGGTTCGGGCTGCCGCACGCCTGGGTGCAGCTTGCGATGATGGGATTCCTGGCGGTCGGTCTCTTCCTGATGCAGCGCTTGTGGGTCTTTCGGGCGGTCAGCCCGCGACCGGTGCCGGAAGCACCCGATCCTCGCGGGCATCCCGAACCGCGTAGGTGAAGCGCGGCTGCACGGCGGCCGCGCCGGATCGTCCCGCGAAGTCGAGGACGAGGATGCCGACCTGGTAGTCGGCAACGTTCGGGTTCTTCCGTGCGATGCGGCGGATCGCCTCGTCGGCGGCCTCTTGCGGGGTCGCGCCCGCGCGGAGCTTCTCGACCGCCACGACACTCGCGAGGGCCCGCAGGACGACCTCGCCGAGGCCGGTGCAGACCGCGCCGCCGGCGTCGGCGTCGATGAAGAGGCCGGCGCCGACGATGGGCGAATCGCCCACACGGCCGGGCATCTATTACGCGAGCCCGCTCGTCGAGCACGACGCGGCCATGCGGCCGTCGCGATCGAGGACGAGCGTGCCGACGGTGTCGTGATTCTCGATGTTGACCTTGGGGCGATACTCGCTCGTCTCGAGCCACTTTCGCCACTCGGCATCCATCTCGGGCGTGAGACGGTCGGGAAGCAGGGGAATGCCTTGTGACTCCGCGAAGGTCCGGGCCCCGTCGCCGACGAGGATCGCGTGCGGCGTGCGTTCCATCACGAGCCGGGCGAGCGAGACCGGATGCTCGACGCCGCGCACGCACAGCACGCTGCCCGAGCGGTTGCGGTCGTCCATCACGGCGGCGTCGAGCGTGACGACCCCGTCGCGTCCGGGCCGTCCGCCGAGGCCGACGGTGCGGTCGGGGCAATCGCTTTCGACGGCGCGGGCCGCGGCTTCCGCGGCATCGAGGGCCGAGCCGCCCGCTTCGAGCGACGCCCACGCGGTCGCGTTCGCGACCTGGCCGTGGTTCCAGGTCGAGAGGCAGAGGGGACGGCGGAGCGGAGTCGGCGAGGATTCGCGGTCGGGCCGCGTGGCGCAGCCGGCCGCGGCGAGCAGCCCGAGGTCGAGGGCGGCGCGGCGGTCGAGGGCGGCGGAGTCGTTCATGCGTTCCTCACGGCTTCGCCAGCGTCATGCGGAACTCGAGCGGCTTCTCGGCGGGTTCGCCTTCCTTCGACGGCTTCGGCTCGACGACCAGCAGCAGCGTGGTCGGGTCGACGCGGGTGTAGGTGACCCGCGACAGGCTTCCCGCCTTCGCCTTCTCGGGATCGTCGACCGGCACGAACGAGACGGTCGTCGCGTCGAGCCGATCCAGCTTCAGCGTCATCGGCTCGGCCCGCCGGGGGTCGGTGTCGAAGTTCCCGTGCACGTGGATCTGCCGCAGGATCGTGCCGTCCTTGGTGGCGACGATCTGCGTGAACTCGTAGAACGGCGTCGCGCCGTTGCCGACCACGCGGCGGAACGAGCCGAGGATGGCTTTCCCGCGCGGGGCGCCCCAGGTCTCCTCGATGATCGCGCCGTTCGGCTGCTCGAGCGTCCACGTACCGGTCAGGAACGCGAGCGGGGCGATGGCGGGGTCGGGGGTGGGGCGGGAGGTGGGCTTGGGGGTTGCTTCAGGAGCGCTCGTGCAGGCGGAGAGCAGGAGCGCGGCGAGGAGAGCGAGCGGGAGAAGGCGGTGGAAGTGGGTCATGGGTGGGATCCGAGTCGGGGATCGGTACCGCGGTTGGCGGTTTGTGGAGGGGCGGCCTGCGGCCGACGCATGACTCGCAGGGCGTTTATCACGCGCCCAGCCCACGAACGGCGTGGGCGTTCCTCATGGCCGGCCGCAGGCCGGCCCTCCCAATGCCTCGCGAGACGTTGAAAGCGCGATGTCGTGGAGCGTCGGCCTGCGGCCGACGCATGACTCGCAGGGCGTCGATCACGCGGCCAGCCCGCGAACGGCGTGGGCGTTCCTCATGGCCGGCCGCAGGTCGGCCCTCCATGAAAGCCACGGTGTCCATCGCACGCCTCATGGAGCGTCGGCCTGCGGCCGACGCATGACGAGCGAGGCGTTCATTGCACGCCCAACCCGCGTACGGCCCCGGCGTTCATCCACGTCGGGCAAGCCCGACGCTCCCAGCGGGCGCACGCGACGGGCGGAACGCGCGATCGGCGATCGTCAGGCTCAAGCCCAAGCCCTCCGCCAGCCGCTCGCACGCTGCGACCGTCGCGCGACGATGCCGTTCCGCCGGTCCCGGCTCGAGCCACGCCCGGGCGATCCGCAGCGCCCCGGCCTCCCGATCGCTCGACGCGTCGACCCGCGCGACGAGCGCCTCGCCGACCAGCACCGGCAGCGTGTAGTAGCCGCGCACGCGTTTGGCCGCCGGCACGAACGCCTCGAAGCGGTAGTCGAAGCCGAAGAGGCCGGCGAGGCGGATGCGGTCGCGGATGAGCGGGTCGAACGGGGCAAGAGCTCGCGGCGTCGGGTCGGGTTCCGCCGCGGCCTTCCGCCAGTCGAGCCGTGCGACGCCCGGTGCCGGCTTCTTGCCTGCGCGTTCGAGCATTGCCGCCGCGGCCCGTCCTTCACCAACGGCCCTCGCCGACCACGCCCGCGCCTCGGCCAGCGTCACGAGATTCAGGAACTGCGACAGCTCGCGCGGTGTGGCCGTCCCGAGTCGCGCGAGCGCCTCGCCGCACGCGAACTCCACCAGTTCCCCGCGTTCCGGCATCGCCTCCGGCTTCCCGTGCACCCGCTCGGCGAGGTCGTACACCTTCTCGAATCCGCGCCGCGCATGCACCGCGATCTCGCCCGATCGCCACAGCAGCTCGAGCGCCGCCTTGTGCGGCGACCAGTCCCACCAGCCCTCGGCCTTGCGGCCAGATCGTGACGGGAAATCCCGCGTCGACAGCGGCCCGCGCTCGGCGATCGCCGTCCGCACCTCGCCGAGGGTGCGCTTCCACCCGCTTCCCAGCCGTTCCTTCATCCACGCGTGCCGCGCGAGCCGCACGCGATCGCGCTCGAACCGATGCGTCCACCACGGAAGCCAGTCGCGACGGATCACGCTTGCGTCGTGCGTCCAGTGCTCGAAGAGCTCGCGGCTCGACTCGAGGTGGTGGCTCAGGAAGTCCGGCCGGTAGCCGTCGAGCCGGGCGTGCAGGATCAGGTGGTGCGCCCGCTCGACCGCGTTGATCGAGTCGACCTGCACGAAGCCGAGGCCGCGCACCGTCGCCAGCGTCGTCGCCCGCGTCGCCTTCCGCGGCGGGCCCGCAAGCCCCGCTCCCGCGAGCAGCAGTCGCCGCGCCGCCGCGACGGGAACGGTTTCGGTCGCGGCCTTGGCCATCGCTTCAACCCGCCGGCTTCGCGCCCGCGGCCGCCTTGTGGACGCCGACCCGCGTGAGCGCCGGACACGCCCGGCTGTCGAGGATCTCGATGCGGACGAACTTCGCCTTCGTCTCGGGCACCCGCGCGATCCGCTGATGCCCGATCGTCGTGCCTTCGGCGAGCGTCACCCAGTCGCGATGGTTGTTCGACGGCTCGGCGGGCACAGAGATTCGGAACGCCTTCACGCGCTGGCCGAGCCACGTCGGCTCGGCCAGCACCACGCGATCGAACGGCTTCGAAGGATCGAGCTCGACCTCGATCGCCGCCTGCGTCGCGCCGTCGTTCGTCGCCCAGTACGTCTTCGGATCGCCGTCGACCGTCTTGTCGCTGCCGAAGGGCTCGTCGTGCGAAGGCTCGTTCGTCCCGCGCGGTACCAACCCCTGAATGTCATCCGCCGCCGTCGGCCGTCCGCGGGCGAGATCGGTACCCGGCCCGTAGCTCGCATCGACCATCGCCTTCAGCCCCAGCACCGCCTTCACGTCGTTCTCGTGGATCAGCCCGCGGCGATCGACCGAGAAGTTCAGGTGGAAGTTCGCACTGTACCCGACGCTGCGCTCCCAGAGGTCGAAAAGATGCTCGGGCGTCTTGACCTTCTCGTCCTCGTTTGCGTGGTAGGACCAGCCGGGCCGGATGCTCACGTCGCACTCGGCGGGGATCCACGACTCGCCGTCGAGGTCCCCCTCGTTCAGGCTCTTGGTGCTGGGCGGGTTGTCGTTCCCGATGCCGTGCCCCTCGGCCTTCAGCATGCTCCAGCAGGTCTCGCCCGCCCAGCCCTGCTCGTTGCCGACCCAACGGATGTCGGGGCCGACGTCGCTGAAGATCACCGCGTCGGGCTGCAGCTCGCGGACGACCGCGCGGAAACTCGGGAAGTCGTAGACCTGCCGCTTGCCGTTCGGCCCCTCGCCGCACGCCCCGTCGAACCAGACCTCGAAGATCGGACCGTAGGTGGACAGCACCTCGCGGAGCTGGTTGCGGAAGTACTCGTTGTACGGCTCGCCGGTGCCGTACAGCGGGTTGTTGCGGTCCCACGGCGAGAGATGGACGCCGAACTTCAGCCCGCCCTCGCGGCAGGCGTCGCTCAATTCGCGCAGCAGGTGGGTCCCGGACCGGCAGCGATCGGGTCCTTGGATCCTGCTTGGATCCTCATGGATCCTGCACATGGATCCTGCACATGGATCCTGGACACACATGGATCCTGGACAGGCAGGACCGGGGATCGGCAGGACCTTGTGGATCCTGGACGGTCCTGGACAAGGGTGGATCCTGGGATTGGATCCTGGACAGGCGCGGACAGGCTGGATCCTGGACAGACAGCGACTGCTTGTGTGGATCCCGGACAGGCAGCGATCTCCCGGACCAGCGATCTCCCGGACAGGCAGCGATCTCCCGGCAGCGATCTCCCGCCGACCACGCTTGGTCGCGATGAAGGTGGCAAGCCCGACCGGATCCACGCCGGACACGTGTCTGTCTTCGATACGTGCCTGTCCTCGATACGCCCGGACACCCCCGCTGGCCGACCGGATGGGCCGAAAGTCTCTCCGGGTCTCTCCGCGGCAAGGTGCCGGGTTAAGACTGGGTCGGGCCCGCTGGAGCGGTCACTACCCCCGGGGTCGGGAGCGCTGGGGCGGGACCGAACCGATGCGAACGGTGACCCGCGGGTCATGTCGATGTGCCGGGCTGCCCGAGTTCGAGCGTGCCGACCCTGAAAGCCGCTTCGATCAAATCCGAACGATCGCA
>VGCB01000066.1 GCA_016870235.1 Actinomycetota bacterium
TGGGCCGTTCACCGCGCAGCCCATGACCGCGATCTCGATCGCCTGCGGATAGGCGCGAAGCCGATCCTCGACGACGACTGCGAGGTTCTCGACGCCGACGTTGTCGCGTCCGCACGACGGGCAGGCGATCATGACCGGGCCCCGCTCGCGCAGGCCGAGCGCCTTGAGGATCTCCCAGGCGACCTCGACCTCCTTGACGGGATCGGCCGTCAGCGAGACCCTGAGCGTGTCGCCGATGCCGTCCATCAGCAGCGAGCCCATGCCGACCGCGCTCTTGATCGAGCCTGAGAACGGCGTCCCCGCCTCTGTGACCCCGAGGTGCAGCGGGTACGGCACCTTCCCGGCCAGCATCCGGTAGGCGCGGATCATGGTCGGGACGTGCGACGCCTTGACGGAGATCTTGAAGTCCCGGAAGCCCATGCTCTCGAGCAGCTCGACCTGCTCGAGCGCCTCCACGACGAGCGCCTCGGCGGTGTCCTTCCGGGCGAGCTCCTGCAGGTGCTCGGGGAGCGAGCCGGCGTTCGCGCCGATCCGGATCGGCACCTTCTTCGCCTTCGCCGCGCGCACGACCTCGGCCGTCTTGTCGGGGCCGCCGATGTTGCCAGGGTTCAGGCGGACGGCGGCGACGCCGGCGTCGATCGCCTTGAGGGCGAGTGAGGCGTTGAAGTGGATGTCCGCGATCACCGGGATCGGCGAGAAGCGGACGATCTTCGCGAGCGCCGCGGCGTCTTCGCTCTTCGGCACGGCGACCCTCACGATCTCGCATCCGGCCGAGGCGAGCGCGGCGATCTGGGCGGTGGTCGCCTCGACGTCGTGCGTCTTCGTCAGCGTCATCGACTGGACGACGACCGGGGCGCCGCCGCCGATCGGCACGCCGCCGACTACGATCCCGTGCCTGCTCGCCATGGCCCCAAGCCTAGCGGCGCGACATGCCGACTGAGCCCGCGGCGACGCCGTGGAAGCTCGAGCCGGCGCCTGACGACCATCCGCACGACCTGTGGGCGCTCGGCGCCGATCTCGCGCCTGGGACGCTGCTCGCCGGGTATCGCCTCGGGCTGTTCCCGATGCCCGTGCAGGACGAGCTCGGCTGGTGGTCGCCGCGGGATCGTGGCATCGTCGAGCTCGACGCCTTCCGTCCCTCGCGGTCGCTGCGACGGTCGCGCAACCGGTACGAGATTCGCTTCGACACGGCGTTCGAGGAGGTGATGCGCTGCTGCGCCGATCCGCGGCGGCCGCACGGTTGGATCGACGAGCCCTTCGTCGCCGCGTACTCGGGGCTCCACCGGCTCGGCTGGGCGCACTCGATCGAGGCATGGGACGAGGACGGGCTCGCCGGCGGCCTCTACGGCGTCGGCATCGGCGGACTCTTCGCGGCCGAGTCGAAGTTCCATCGCCGCACGGACGCGTCGAAGGTTGCGCTCGCGGCGCTCGTCGACCGGATGCGGTCGACGCCCGACGCCGGCCGGCGGATGCTCGACGTGCAGTGGCTGACGCCGCACCTGGCCTCGCTCGGTGCCGTTGCCATCTCCCGCGCCGACTACCTCGTCCGGCTGAGCGACGCACTCCTGCTCCGCGACCTCTTCGTCGCGTAGTGCGGGCTCACGACGCCGGACGCAAGAGCCTGTTGCGGTTCGAGGCCCGCACGAGTCGACGGGCATCTCCCACCTCTTCGACCGCCACCGTCCACTGCCGTCTCCGGCGTCTCGCCCAACGGCACACGCAGAGCACAACGGTTCAGCTCGTCTCGAGCCACTTGTGGCTCGACGGTGTCAGCCCAGACACTCGAGCTCGAATGAAGGCTTTCTCTCAGGAAAGCCTGTCGACGTCGTTCGAGAGCCCGATGAAGAAGAGCAGGATCACGAGCCCGATCCCGACGATCGACACCCGCTCGTAGATCTCGCGGCGGACGCTGCGACCGCGGACCCCCTCGATCACGGCGAAGACGATATGGCCGCCGTCGAGCGGTAGAAGCGGCAGGAGGTTGAGGAGCGCGATCGAGAGCGAGATCAGGCCGAGCACCCAGAGGAAGGAGTCGGTGCCCTGCTTGGCGGCGTCGGAGGAGCCCTGCACGATCCCGACCGGAGACGAGATGTTCTCCCGCCCCTCGCCGGTCGCCAGCTGGGCGAGCGTCTTCCCGATCTCCTTCGTCACCGTCCCGGTGACGCGGAACGCCTCCCCGATCGACGCGCCGAGGCTGAGCGGCTCGGCGGCGAACTGGAAGCCCAGGCGGAACGCGTCGCCGTCGCGGACGGCGGCGACGGGACCGAGGGTGACGCGCTCGCTGCCGCGCAGGACGTCGATCGTCAGCGGCTGGCCGCGGGACTCGGCGATCGCGTTCCGGGCGTCCTCCGGGGCGATGATCGCGCGGCCGTCGATCGAGAGGAGCATGTCGCCGGGCTGGAGGCCCACCGCGGCGGCCGGCTGCTCCGCGATCACCCTCTCGACGGTCGTCGTCGGGTTGCCGCCCGAGGTGAGGAAGAGCCCGGTGAACAGCACGAGCGCGAGGAGGATGTTGGCGAGCGGGCCGGCAGCGATCACGAGGACGCGCTTCCAGGTGGCGGCGCGCCAGTAGGCGTCGGGCCCGAGCGCGTCCGCGATGTCCTGCGCGCCGCGCTCCGCTGCCTTCGCGGCCGCAGGGCTCAGGTGGCTGCGCGGGAGCAGCTCGGCGACGCCGCCGACCGCGTCGCGGGCCGTGTTCAGGTCACCGGCGGCGAGCGCGTTCCGGAGCCGCTGAACGGGCCCGACCAGCCCCGGCGACTCGTCGACCGCACGCCCGAACGCGTGATCCGCGTCCGCGGGCGCGGGCCGGTGCATCCCCGGGATCTTGACCATGCCTCCGAGCGGGATGGCGCCGATCCCGTACTCGATGCCTCCCCGCGTGGTCTTCCAGATCGGCGGCGGGAAGCCGATGTAGAAGCGGCGGGGGCGCATGCGCAGCGCGAGCGAGGTGAGGAAGTGGCCGAGCTCGTGGATGAACACCAGGAACCCGAGACCGAGGATGGCGACGACGATGGTCACGACGCGATCGCCTCCCTCGCGAGGGCGCGCGCCTCCGCGTCGGCCTCCACCAGCTCGTCGACGTCCCGCGCCGGTGCTCCCGAGACCCGGTCGAGCGTCTCCTCGACGAGGCGCGGGATCCCGCGGAACCCGATCCGCTCGTCCAGGAACGCTGCGACGGCGACCTCGTTGGCGGCGTTGTACGCGCACGGGGCGGTGCCGCCGCGCTCCCCGGCCGCGTAGGCGAGGCGGAGCATCGGGAAGGCCTCGTGGTCGGGCTCCTCGAAGGAGAGGCTGACGCCGGCGAGGTCGAGCTGCGGCACCGGCGTCGGGCCGCGCCCGGGGTACGTGAGGGCGTACGAGATCGGCACCCGCATGTCGGGATGGCCGAGATGCGCGAGCATGGCGCCATCCCGGAAGCGTACGAGCGAGTGCACGACCGAGGTCGGATGCACGATCACTTCGATCCGATCGTACGGCAGGCCGAACAGCCTGTGCGCCTCGATCACCTCGAGCCCCTTGTTCGCGAGAGTTGCGGAGTCCACAGTGATCTTCGTTCCCATGCTCCAGGTCGGATGTCTCAGGGCGTCGGCGACCGTGACGGTCTCGAGCTCCGCACGGCCCCTGCCGCGGAACGGGCCGCCCGATGCGGTCAGCACGACGGACGCCACGGTCTCCCTCCCGCGCCCGTCGAGGCACTGGAAGACCGCGGAATGCTCGCTGTCCACCGGGATCAGGAGCCCTCTTCCCCGCTCGTGAGCGGCAAGCGCGAGCTCGCCCGCGGCGACGAGGCTCTCCTTGTTCGCGAGGGCGAGCGTGACGCCGCGCTCGAGCGTCCAGAGGGTCGCCCGCACGCCCGCGAAGCCGACGATCGCGTTCAGCACGACGTCGGGCTCGCAGCGCTCGAGCAGGCTCGTCGCGTCGCCGCCGACCTGGACGTGCGGGACGCGGAGCGAGGCGGCGAGGTCGTCGAGCGGCTGGGAGCCGGACATGAGCGCGCAGAGCTCGAGCTCGGGGTCGGCCTCGACGATCTCGATCGCCTGTCGCCCGATCGAGCCGGTCGCGCCGAGGAGGGCGACGCGCGTCACGTCAGCGCGAGGGTCACGTAGTACGCCGCAGGGACCGCCCAGAGCAGCGAGTCGAGCCGGTCGAGCATCCCCCCGTGCCCGCCGAGCAGGCGGCCCGAGTCCTTCACGCCGACATCGCGCTTCACGGCCGACTCGAAGAGGTCGCCGAGAACGGCAGCGATGGCGACGGCGAGGCCGAGGACGAGCGACTCCCAGATCGCGAGGTAGGTCTCGCGGTCCTCGTAGAGGGCGAAGAACGTGACGACGACGCTTGCGAGCGTCCCGGCGATGAACCCCTCCCACGACTTCTTCGGCGAGATCGTGGGTGCGAGCCGGTGCCGACCGATCGCACGGCCGACGAAGTACGCGGCGGTGTCGCCCGCGAACACGGCCAGCGCGACCGCGAAGACGAGCGTCCGGCCGTGCTCCTCGATGTCGCGGAGGAGGATCACGTGAGCGAGGCCGCCTCCGACCCAGACGACGCCGAGCAGCGTCGTCCCGAACGCCGCTGCCGCCGAGGGTCGCGCGTCGGCGATCCCGTACAGCACGAAGGCGACGAGCACCGTCGCGAGCGGCCCGGCGCCGAGCCAGCCGATCCCGCCGAGCTCGACCCCGAGCAAGAGGACGACGAGCCCGACGTAGCCGGCGAGCACGAGCGGCCGCTGGCCGCGCGTCATCGTGTAGAGCTCGTGGAGGGCGACGAGGCTCGCGAGGAGGACGACAGCGAACAGCCACCAGCCGCCGAGCCAGGAGACCCCGAGGACGATCGGGAGCAGCGCGGCTCCCACGAGGAGCCGCGAGACCAGCTGGCTCATCGGCCGCCGAACCGCCGATCGCGACCGGCGAACTCCTCGAGCGCCTCGCGCAGGTCGTCGGGCCCGAAGTCGGGCCAGAGCGTGTCGGTGAAGACCATCTCCGCGTATGCGGTCTGCCAGAGGAGGAAGTTCGAGATCCGCTGCTCGCCGGAGGTACGGATGAGCAGGTCGACGTCGGGGAGGTCGGGCGCGTAGAGGCGGGAGGCGATCGCGTCCTCGTCGAGGTCGTCTGCTGGGACGCCCTCCTCGACGAGCCGCCGTGCCGCCTCGACGATCTCCGCGCGACCGCCGTAGTCGAACGCGATCCAGAGGTCGAGGGTGTCGAGGTGGGCGGTCGTCTCCTCAAGGTGCGCCATCTTCTCGCGCAGCCAGACCGGGGCACGGTCGCGACGGCCCAGGAAGCGCGTGCGGACGCCCTGCCGCGCCAGATCGGGCAGCTCGCGGTCGATCGTCTCCGAGAAGATCACCATCAGCGCCGACACCTCGTCCGGCGGCCGCGTCCAGTTCTCGGTCGAGAACGCGTAGACGACGAGCGTCTCGATACCCGCGTCGATCGCGGTCTCGACGATCGGCCGTACGGCGCGCGTGCCGGCGCGATGCCCCTCTGCCACCGTGACGCCGTGCGCCTCCGCCCACCGTCCGTTGCCGTCCATGATGATCGCGACGGCCCGCGCCCGCCCGGTCTCGACGCCGACGGCGCGCGCGTCGGCTCCGGCGCCCGCCTCCAGCGCGGCGCCGCTCTCGGTCACCGTGACGACCGACGGCTCACCCACGAGCACCCATTTCCAGGTCAGAGGTCCGCCGGCGACGCCGTCAGACCTCCATGATCTCCGCTTCCTTGTGCTTCAGCATCTCGTCGATGCGCTTCACGTGCTCGTCGGTCAGCTTCTGCACCTTGTCCTCGCCGCGCCGCTCCTCGTCGTCGCCGACCTCGCCGTTCCGGACGAGATCCTCGAGATGCCGCATCACGTCGCGGCGGACGTTGCGGACGGAGATGCGGCCCTCCTCGGCATACTTGCGGACGAGCTTGACGAGCTCCTTGCGGCGCTCCTCGGTCAGCTGCGGGATCGGCAGCCGGATGATCTTGCCGTCGTTCGACGGCGTCAGGCCGAGGTCCGACTCCATGATCGCCTTCTCGACCGCCTTCATCGCCGAGGGGTCGTACGGCTGGACGGTGAGGAGCCGCGCCTCGGGCGCGCCGATCTGCGCCATCGTGTTGAGAGGCGTGGGAGAGCCGTAGTAGTCGACGACGATGCGGTCGAGCAAGCCCACCGATGCCCGCCCCGTGCGGACGCCGTTGAACTCCTGCCGCGTCGTCTCGATCGTCTTGTCCATCCGCCGCCGGCAGTCCTCCAGAAAGTCCTCGATCGCGCCCACTTCAGGCCTCCTTCGACCTATCCGTCCGTCTTCACGATGGTGCCGATGCGCTCCCCGCGCGCGACGCGCGAGATGTTGCCCTCCGCAAGCTCGAACACGTACAGGGGCAGCTTGTTGTCCATGCACAGCGAGAGGGCCGTCGTGTCCATGACCTTGAGCCCGCGCTCGATCGCCTCGAGATGGCTGATCTCGGGCAGGAGCTTCGCCGACGCGTCGACGCGCGGATCGCCGTCGAGGACGCCCTCGACGCCGTTCTTCCCCATCAGGATCGCCTCGGCCCCGATCTCGAGCGCGCGGAGCGCAGCGGCGGTGTCCGTCGTGAAGAACGGGTTGCCGGTCCCGGCCGCGAAGATGACGACGCGCCCCTTCTCCAGGTGGCGCATCGCGCGGCGGCGGATGTAGGGCTCTGCGACCTCGGAGACGGTGATCGCCGAGAGGACGCGGGTCTGCGCTCCGATCCGCTCGAGGGCGTCCTGGAGCGCGAGCGCGTTCAGCATCGTCGCCAGCATCCCCGCGTAGTCGGCCGTGGCCCTGTCCATGCCATCGGCCGCCGCCGCCATGCCGCGGTAGAAGTTGCCGCCGCCGACGACCACCGCGAGCTGGACCCCGCTCGCGTTGAGATCGCGCACCTCGCGCGCGATCTGGGCCACCGTGGCGGGATCGACGCCGTAGTCGCGACCCCCCATCAGGCTCTCGCCCGACAGCTTCAGCAGCACGCGCCGGAACGGGACCGAGGGGACTGCCGCGGACTGCGAACCGCCCGCGCGGGTCTCCTGATCCGACGCCACGCTCACGAGCCGGCGACCGACACCCGCTTGAAGGCGCGCACCGAGGCGCCCACGTCGGCGAGCGCCTTGCCGACCGTCGTCCCGGAGTCGTGGATCCAGGCCTGGTCGACGAGGACGCCGCCCGGCGCGGCCGCGTAGAAGCGCTTGCCCAGCATGCCCTCGACGATCTTCTCGCGTGCCTGCTCGGGCTTCGACTGCACCTCGTCGGTGTTGAGGTAGATCTGCTTCTCCGCCGCGATCACGTCGCCCGGCACCTCGTCGCGCGTCGCCCACTCCGGCGCGGCGAACGAGATGTGCATCGCGAGCTGACGCGCGAGATCGGGGGTGCCGCCCTCGAGCTGCACGAGCACGCCGATCTTGTGAGCCGGCGGATGCACGTACGCAGCCAGCGTTCCGCCCTCGAGGCGCGTCGGGGCGAGAATGACGATGTTCTCGCCGAGCGACGCGATCAGCTCGGCCCGCTCGGTCTCGAACGCCTCGGCGGCGGCCCCTCCCTCGGCGTGGATCGCGCGCAGCACGCGCTCGCCGAACGACCTGAACGCCTCGTTCTTCGAGACGGGCTCGGTCTCGCAGCCGATCCCGACGATCGACGCGACGCCCTCCTCGACGATGACGCCGACGAGACCCTCGCTCGTCGCGCGGCCGGCCCGCTTGGTCGCTGCCGCCATCCCCTTCTCGCGGAGGATCGTGACCGCAGCGTCGATGTCGCCGTCCGTCTCCTGCAGCGCGCGCTTGCAGTCCATCATCCCCGCGCCGGTCCGCTCGCGGAGCTCTTTGACGAGCGATGCGCCGATCTCGGTCACGCCGGCTCTCCTTCCTCGACGGTCACGGGATCGGTGTCCACGGTGGGCTCCGCGACGGCAGCGGGCTCCGGCTCGGCCGCCGGAGCCGGCTCGTCCCGCGGCGGGCGCGGCGCGGCCATCTCCGTCTGCGAGACGCGGTGCTGTCCGGCCTCGATCGCGTCGCCGATCGCGCGGACGATCAGGGAGCACGAGCGGATCGCGTCGTCGTTGCCGGGGATCACGTAGTCGGCCTCTTCCGGATCGCAGTTCGTGTCGACGAGCGCGATCACGGGCAGGCCGAGGCGGTGCGCCTCCCTCACCGCGAGCTGCTCGATGCGGAGGTCGACGATGAAGACCGCGTCGGGCTGCCGCTTCATGTCGGCGACGCCGCCGAGGTTCGCCTCGAGCTTCTCGAGCTCGTTGAGGAGAGAGATGCGCTCCTTCGCGGGGAGCAGGTCGAGCTGTCCCTCGGTGCGCAGGCGGCGGAGCTCGTGCAGGTACTGGATGCGGTCGGCGATCGTCCGCCAGTTCGTGAGCAGGCCCCCGAGCCAGCGGTTGTTCACGTACGGCATCCCGACGCGCGACGCGTGTTCGGCGACTGCGTCCTTCGCCTGCTTCTTGGTGCCGACGAACAGGATCGTGCCGCGGCGGTCGGCGATGTTGCGCGAGAAGTCGTAGGCGCTCTGGAGCAGCTCCTGCGTCTGCTGCAGGTCGATGATGTAGATGCCACCACGCTCGGTGAAGATGAAGCGGCGCATCTTCGGGTTCCACCGTCGCGTCTGGTGCCCGAAGTGGACGCCCGCCTCGAGAAGCTCCTTCATGGAGACGACGGTCACAGAGTCTCCCCTTTCCGGGATCGGTTGGATTCGACGCCCGCACGAAGCGGACGGGTGCCGGAGGACTCGAGCGGAACCCGGCGCACTGCCGCGGCACCACCGCTCGGGTGATCCCCCCGGGTAGCGGGACGGGACGGCTCGAATCGTAGCGTCCGGACGGCCCGCTCGGGGCGCGGCGGGCGAGACCGTAGGGAGTGCCGGAGCCTAGTGCGGCTTCTCGCAGCGTTGCAGCCGAAACCGGGTGAAACGCGCTGCGACCGCTTTAGGATCACGCCCGTCCGGTGTCTCGGCACCGTCCTGGCATGGCCGGCGTGCAGCAAGCATGGTAGTGCGGTGTCTCACAACAATCGTTTCCGGTCTAACGTTGTGAGACGCCGCACTAGATGGTTGATCGGTAATTCACGGGCAGGCCTGTGAGCACCGTGTAGGGAGCACGTATCCGGGTGTCGAAGGTCGGCGGTGTGTGTAGCCCGTCGACCAGGAGGCCTCCGTGCGCGCCGACCTCG
>VGCB01000067.1 GCA_016870235.1 Actinomycetota bacterium
CGCCGCGGCCCGGATCACGTCGGACGCGCTGACGCGCGCCCCGACGTCGGCGTCGAAGTTCGCGACGAGGCTCACGGCGCCGTCCGTCCGGCCGCCGAGCACGACCGCCGCCGGCGCGTGCTTCTGCTTGAAGCGGTCGGAGAGATCGAGCAGCGCGTCCGCGTCGAGGCCTTCCACGAGCTGCACGACGACGTTGACGCCGCCCACCTCCCGGACGGCCGCCTCGACTTCCCCCTTCGGCGCCTCGGCCGCCGGCTTTCGCTTCAGCTCCTTCCGCAGCCGCTCCATCTCCGCGCGAACCTGATCGAGCTCGTGCGCCTTGGCGTGGAGGTACGCGTAGGCCTCGCCCGAGGTGACCGCCTCGATCCGCCGGGCGCCCGAGCCGACTGAGCTCTCCGAGAGGATCGCGAACGCCCCGATCTCAGCCGTCGACCGCACGTGCGTGCCGCCGCAGAGCTCCGTCGAGTAGCCGTCGATCTCGACGACCCGGACGATGTCGCCGTACTTCTCGCCGAACAGCATCGTCGCGCCGAGCTTGCGCGCCTCCTCGATCGGCGTCTCGAACGTCGTCACGCGGCGGTTCTCGAAGATCTTCTCGTTCACGCGCTGCTCGATGCGCGCTCGCTGCTCGGCCGAGAGCGGCTGCGCGTGCGTGAAGTCGAAGCGCAGCTTGTCGGGCCGCACCGCCGATCCCGCCTGCTTCACGTGGTCGCCGAGCTCCTCCCGCAGCGCCTCGTGGAGCAGGTGCGTGGCCGTGTGGTTCGCCTGCGTCGAGAAGCGGACGGGCCAGGGGACGCGCGCCTTCACGCGGTCGCCCGCCGTGAAGCCGGTGCCGCGGAAGAGCAGCACCTGATCCCCGTCGAACCGGTACGCCTCGACGAGCTCGGCGCGGACCGACGGGTCGTCGTCGAGCTCGATCCAGCCGTGGTCCGTGACCTGGCCGCCGCCTGCGGGGTAGAAGGGCGATTCGCGGAGCTTCGCGAGGAACGTGCCGTCGCCCGCGTCCTCGAGCGCGCCGATCTGGGTGATCACGTCGGTCTTGGCGTAGCCGACGAAGTCGGCGAGGAAGTCGGCCGCCTGCGCAAACTCCGCGGCGCGCTGGCCCGACGCCTTCTCGCCGCTTCCGCGGGAGATCGCCCGGTGGGCGTCCATCGCGCGGCGGTAGCCCTCGACGTCGACCTGCTGCCCGCGCTCGGCGGCGAGCTCGACCGTCAGCTCGATCGGGAAGCCGTACGTGGCGGCGAGCCGGAACGCGTCGTCGGCGCCGATGTCGCGACGGCCCTCGAGCGCCTCGAACTCCTTCATCCCGCGCTCGAGCGTCTCCCGGAAGCGCTCCTCCTCGACCCGGACGACCCGCTCGATCTCGTCGGCCGCGGCCACGACCTCCGGGTACCACGGTCCGACCTGCTCGACGACGATGCGTGGGAGCGGGTACACGGCCGGCAGCCCGATCCGCCGCGCCTGCACGACCGAGCGCCGGATCAGCCGCCGCAAGACGTAGCCGCGCCCCTCGTTGGCCGGCGTGATCCCCTCGGCGACGAGGAACGTGATCCCCCGCCCGTGGTCGGACAGCACCCGGTGCGCCTTCGTCGCCTCGAGCGAGGTGCCGTACCCGACGCCGGACTCCTTCTCGATCCAGTGCATGATCAGCCGGAAGCCGTCCGTGTCGAAGATCGAGTCGACGTCCTGGAGCAGCATCGTTCCGCGCTCGAGGCCCATGCCGGTGTCGATGTTCTGCTTCGGCAGCGGCGTCAGCGTGCCGTCCGCGGCGAGGTCGTACTCCATGAACACGAGGTTCCAGAACTCGATGAAGCGGTCGCAGTGGTCGCAGTTCGGCCCGCACGTCTCCCTGCCGCAGCCGAGCTCCTCGCCGCGGTCGAGATGGAGCTCCGAACACGGCCCGCACGGCCCGGTCTCGCCTGCCGGGCCCCAGAAGTTGTCGGAGCGGGGAAACGGGACGATCCGCTCGCGCGGGATCCCCTTCCGCAGCCACCCGTCGACCGCGACCTCGTCCTCGCCGATCCCCAGCACGGGATCGCCGGCGAACACGGTCGCCCAGAGGCGGTCGGGATCGAGCTTCATGTGCTCGGTCACGAACTCCCAGGCGAGGTCGATCGCACCGTCCTTGAAGTAGTCCCCGAACGAGAAGTTGCCGAGCATCTCGAACATGGACGCGTGCCTGGCCGTCTGCCCGACCTGGTCGAGGTCGGTGTCCTTGCCACCGGCGCGAAGGCACTTCTGCACGGTCGTGAACCGCGGCGCGGGCGGCTGCTTCGCCCCGGAGAAGAACGGCTTCAGCGGCTGCATGCCGGCCGAGATGAAGAGCGTCGAGGGATCCTCCGGCGGCGGGATCAGCGGGAAGGAGGGGAAGCGCATGTGCCCGCGCTCCTCGAAGAAGGAGAGGAAGCCCTCGCGCAGCTCGGACGTCGTCTTCACGGAAGCGATGCTAGACGAACGACCCCGGCGAGACGTCTGCCCGAGCGGTGCCGTCCGGCCGGGGTCCGAAGCCTACGCGTCGGCGTCGCTCCCGCTGACGCGCCGGAGGAGGCCGGCGCCGAACAGCGGCGTCTCGGCCTTCCGGCGGGCGAGCGCCCGCTGCTGCGCGGAGGCGATGTAGCGGGCGATCCGATCGCGGTCGTGATGGGTGAGCTCGACGAACCCGAGCCCGGCGACGCTCGCCGACTCCCGACGCACGATCTCCGCGATCACGTCCACGGGGTCGTCGTCGGGCAGCCGGATCGTCACGCGGACGCGGTTGCCGACGGCGAAGCTGCCGCCGATCTTGGCGCGGATCCCGGTTGCGCTGAGATCCATGCCGACGCCGCGGACGACGGCGCCGGTCGTGGTCAGGATCTCGAGCTCGAGGAGCGCGGGCGTGCGGACGAACGTGCGGCGCTGCGACTCCTCGGTCGTCCCCGTCTCGCCGGACGCGCGTTCCGGAGCGGCGCGCGCGTCGCCGCCGTCCGTCGCGGGGGCAGCGCGGTCCAGCCACCCTCGAAGACGACGCGTGAACGCTGTTCCTGGCCGCAGCTCTGCCATCGACGACCCTCGAGGATTTCGCGGGGAGGTAGCTCTCTTCCTGCGCCCTCTACGCCGCGGGAGGCAGCTTCTCGTCCGGCGGCTCGGGGACGGGCTCGGGCTTCGGCACGGCGACGGGCTTCGGGGTCGGGGCCGGCTTTGCCTGCGGCACCGGCACGGTCGTCGCCGCGGGGCGCACCGTGCTGGGCGGCGTCTGCACGCCGCGGAGATCCTCGGCCAGGTCCTCCTCGCGCCGGCGAGCGGCGTCCTTGAACGCCGACATCGCCTCCTGCACGTCGCGGTTCCGCCGGAGCGACGCGATCCCCTGCGCGAGGCCGGCGGCGACCCCCGACACCTTCTCGACGGGCCGCGCGATCGCGTGGCTGACCGCCCGGACGGCGGTGTCGGCGCTGTCGGCCATCGCGACGGCGCTGTCCGTGACCGTGTCGGCCTTGTCGAGCTGGTAGTTGACACGATCGACGGTGTGGCCCGCCTTGACGATCACGGGCAGCAGGTCGCGCTCGGTGCCGCGGATGAACGACGAGAGCCGCGACAGCAGGTCGCCCACCATCATCAGCGCGAAGAGCGAGCCCACGCCCAGCGCGACGAGGAAGAATGCGAGTGCCCAGTAGGCGACGTCCCCGGCGGCGATCCCAACGGCCATCTCCGGGATCCTATTCGATGCTCGCCCAGGCAGCGCGGAGTCGTCGGCCTCCGCGCGCGCCGATCAGGCCGCGGCGAGGATCGTGCCCGCCCCGACGACCGCCCCCTCGAGGTCGTAGAGCGCCGCCACCTGGCCGGGCGCGACCCCCTCGGCGTCCCCGTCCAGGTGGAGGACGAACCCGCGCTCGGTCGCCTCCACCTCGGCGGCGATCGCCGGCGAGCGGTAGCGCAGCTTCGCCTCGGCGTGGCGCGCCGGGACGTACAGGCTGCCCTCGACCTCGACCCGCCTGACCGCGAGGGCGCGCCGGGGCCCGACGACGACGGTGGCGGTTCGCGCGTCCGTCCGGAGGGTGTAGAGCGGCTCGGCCGAGGCGACGCCGATCCCGCGTCGCTGCCCCGGCGTGAACTGCCAGACGCCGTCGTGGCGGCCGAGCTCGCGCCCCTCCTCGTCGACCACCGCTCCGGGAGCGGCAACGACGCCCTCGCGGGCGAGGAAGGCGCGGTAGTCGTCGCCCGCGAGGAAGCACGCCTCCTGGCTCTCGGGCCGGCGCGCAGCCGCGAGACCGGCGGCTGCAGCCTCCTCGCGCACGGCGTCCTTCGTGAGCCCGCCGAGCGGGAAGTCGACCCGACGGAGGAGCGCCGGAGCGACGGTCGCGAGCATGTACGACTGATCCTTGACCGGGTCGACGCCCCGACCGACGAGACGGAGGGCTCCCCGGTCGACGGCACGGGCGTAGTGTCCGGTCCAGAGCGTCGCGGCGCCGAGGCGGCCCGCGATCTCGACGAGGGCGTCGAGCCGGAAGGTGCCGTTGCACCGCGTGCAGGGGTTCGGCGTCGTCCCGGCCGCATAGCCGGCGACGAACGGCGCCACGACCGCGGTCCGGAACTCCTCGCGCAGGTCGAGGGTGACGTGCGGGAGGCCGAGCCCGTGGCAGAGCTCCCGGGCCGCGATCACGGCGGCCGGCGAGCAGCAGCCGCGCTCGGCGCTCCGTCCGCGCGGATCGGCCCAGAGGCGGAGCGTGACCCCGACGGCGCGCGGCCCGGCTCGGAGGAGCGTGACGGCGCTGTCGACGCCGCCGCTCATCGCGACGGCGATCCGGTCCGGGTCGGGCTCGGCGCGCACGACCCGGGCGAGCGCGTCGGCGACCGCGTCGGCGGCAAGCGTCTCCCCGGGGACGGCTGCTGCTTCGAGCAGGGTCAGGCCCCGGAGCGACCGCTCCATCCCGGGCGCGTCCACATCGACGATCCGGTCGCCCTCGACGAGCAGCCTCGCGACGGCGTGCGCCTCGCCGCGCGCGGAGTCGCCGATCACCTCGAGAGGCGCCATCAGGCCAGGCTAGACGACAGGCCGATCAGTCCGACTCGAGCGAGCGTGCGGCGCGCACCCCGGTCAGTCGCGCGGGTGCGTCAGCCGCCACTTCTCGGCGCGATGGGTGAAGAGGGCGATCAGCGCCTGCTTCGCCTCCTCGAACTTCTCCTCGTCCCCGGCCGCCATCGCCTCGCGGAGCCCGCGGGCGTACGTGCGCGCGTCGTCCCCGTGCCGTCGCAGGTAGTCGCGGAGGGCAGTCGCCCGCTTCCACTCCCTGCCGCCGAGCTCGACGAGGAAGACGTCGTAGTCGATCGCGCCGCGCTTCTTCAGCGCCACCGCCCCCGGCATCCGGGAGCTCGTCTTCTCGTACCCGAGGCCGCCGAGCGCGGACACGACCTGATCGGCGCGCCGGTCGAGCATCCGCACGCCCACGAGGAGATCGATCACGTGATGATCCAGGCCGCCCACGCCGGGCACTGCCGTCGATCCGATGTGCTCAGCCCCACCGGACATCGTCGCCAGCCGTGCGCACTCGAGCGCGGCAAGCTCCGACCACCTCGTGTCACGGGGGACGGTCTGCCGTCCCTCGCTCATGGGCTCATCATTGCAGAAACGCGCCTCGCCGCGAAAGGGCGCCGCCTCCCCGCACACGCAGCCCGACGCCCGTCGGACATCCCATCGTCGAGGCGCATCGTGCGTTCGCGTCCGACTGAAGTCAGATGCCGAGCCCCAGGCGGCGCCCCTCCTCCCCGTCCGACTTCAGTCGGACGGCTCCGGCCGGCCCGCCGCTACGCCGGCGCGAGCAGCTCGACGCGGTTGCCGAACGGATCGTCGACGTGGAAGCGGCGGAGGCCGGGGATCTCGTCTCCGTCCGCCCACGCGACCTCGTACCCTGCCTCCGCGAGGCGCTCGGCGATCTCCTCGAGCTCGCGGCTCCCGCGGACGCGAAGCGCCGGGTGCGCCTTCGTCGCCGGAGCGACGTCGTCGGCGACCCCGATGTGCAGCTGCTGCGCGCCGACTGCGAACCAGCAGCCCCCGCGCGCGGCCAGGAGAGGCGGCTTCTCGACCTCCTCGAGGCCGAGCAGGCCGCCGTAGAAGCGGCGCGCGTCGAACTCGCGCCCGGCGGGAGCTGCCACCTGGACGTGGTCGAGACCGACGAACGCCGTGCCGGACACCGCCGACGAGCGTACCGCCGGCTCCGGCCCGGCTCCCGTCGTGCTGCCGTCGGTGGGCGACACCCAGACACCTCGGGTGTCGTCGAGGTAGCGCCATTCGCCCCGCTCGTCCCTCGACCACCAGTGCCCGCCGTGGAGCGTCCAGGGCGTCGACGCGGCCCCGCAGGAGGCGCACGTGCCGGCGGTTGCGGCGATCTCGGCGCCGCACTCCGGGCAGGGCCGCCTCCTCGGCCCAACCGAGGCACGGGGCTTCGCGGGCGTCCGGGTCGCGAACAGCACCGCGAGGACGCCGAACCAGCCGAAGAGGAAGGTGAGGATGATCCCGAACCACACGCTCCGCCCGCGTCGCTCCGCGAGCGGCGCGCCGACGATGATCGGGGCGACCGCGAACAGGAGCACGACGGCGATCAGGACGAGGACATCGCCCTCCCGGCCGCTCACGGCCGCGCCCCGCCCGTCGCGACGGGCGCGGGCAGGGCCTCAGGCCCTGCGCACAAGGTGCTCCACCCTGCCGATGATTCCCCGGGACGGAAGCGAACCGTGCGCCTCCAGGTGGGTGCCCTGCCGGGGGTCGGCGATGCCTGTCCCGGACGCGGGCTCCCTTCGTGTGTCGTGTTGGTTCACGTTGGAAGCCCGGAGCCACGCACAGGGTCGAGCACCCGGATGCTACCGCGACGGCGCCGAGGCGAAGCGCCACTCGATTCGCTGGGTCCCGTCCAGCCCGAGGATGCGAGCGAGCCCGGTCGTCAGCTCGAACTGGCGCCCCTTGCCCTTGAGGCGCGTGTCGATCACCTCGGTGAACACCCGCCGGCTGCCGTAGCGGATCACGAGCTTGGCGCCGCACGGGAGCACCGAGTGGCTGACGCCGAGGGAGCGGCCGGTGAGGATGAGGCGGCACGTCGTCCGCTCCGCGTCGCCGACCGGCCCGCGGTTCCCCGCGAGCGCCGTGAACCAGCCGCCGCCCGGCGGCAGCGCGGTCTGCGGCTCGACCGGCCGCGGCTTCGCATCGGCATCCTCGAGCCGGTTGAGCACGGCGAGCGTCGTCACCCCGCCGAGGAGCGCGACGCAGGCGAGCGTCAGCAGCCGCTGCAGGACGATGGCGATCAATCGTCCTCCGCGACGAGCGCGATCCCGAGCTCGTCGAGCTGTGCCTTCGTGACCTCAGACGGCGCGCCCGACATCGGATCGAGCCCCGCCTGGTTCTTCGGGAACGCGATCACGTCGCGGAGGTTCGGCTCGCCGGCCAGCACCATCGTCGTCCTGTCGATGCCGAAGGCGATGCCGCCGTGCGGGGGCGCGCCCATCGCGAGCGCGTCGAGCAGGAACCCGAACTTGACGCGCTGCTCCTCCGGGCTCAGGTCGAGGAGGTCGAAGACGCGGGCCTGAACGTCGGGCTCGTGGATCCGGAAAGAGCCGCCGCCGAGCTCGTTCCCGTTCACGATCAGGTCGTAGGCGTGGGCGAGCGCGCTCCCGGGCTCGTCGGCGAAGCGCCCGACCCACTCGTCGGTCGGGCGCGTGAACGGGTGGTGGACGGCCCCCCAGCGCCGCTCGTCCTCGTCCCACTCGAACATCGGGAAGTCGGTGATCCAGAGGAACGTGAAGGCGCTCTCGTCGATCAGCCCGAGCTCGCGGCCCAGGTGGAGACGGAGGTGGCCGAGCACGCGCGACGTCGCCGTCCACCCGTCGGCGGCGAAGAGGAGCGTCGTCCCCTTCTCGACGGCGAGCCCGGCGATCTCGGCCTCGGAGAGGAACTTGAGGATCGGCGACCGCAGCTCGCCGCTCTCGGCGTCGCCGACGACGTAGGCGAGCCCCTTGGCGCCGCGCTCCTTGGCGAGCTCCTCGAGGTGGGCGAGCTCCGCCCGCGAGAACGCCCGCGACACGCGGAGGAAGCGGACGGCGTCCGCGCCCGCGAAGACGCCGAAGCCGGAGCCGCGGGTGAGCGCGGTCGCGTCCTCGATCTCGAGGCCGAACCGCACGTCGGGCTTGTCGGAGCCGAAGCGGCGGTCGGCCTCGGCGAACGTCATGCGCGGGAACGGCGTCTCGATCTCGACCCCGAGGCACTCGCGCCAGATCGCCGCGAACATCGACTCCATCGTCCCGAACAGCTCCTCCTGGTCGGGGAAGCTCAGCTCGACGTCGAGCTGCGTGATCTCCTGCACGCGGTCGGCGCGGAGGTCCTCGTCGCGGAAGCAGATCGCGATCTGGTAGTAGCGGTCGAAGCCGGCGATCATCGTCAGCTGCTTCAGGATCTGCGGGCTCTGCGGCAGCGCGAAGAAGCGGCCCTTCTGCAGCCGGCTCGGGACGACGAAGTCGCGCGCGCCCTCGGGCGTCGGCTTGAACAGGATCGGCGTCTGGATGTCGAGGAACCCGGCCCCTTCCATGTGCCGGCGGATGACGCCGACCATCTGCGCGCGCAGCCGGAGGTTCCGCTGCAGCTTCTCGCGACGGAGGTCGAGCCAGCGGTAGCGGAGGCGCAACGTCTCGTCGACGCCCTCCTCGTCGAGCTGAAACGGCAGCGGCGTCGAGCGCGAGACGACCTCGAGCTCGTCGACCTGCAGCTCGACCGCGCCGGTCGGCATCTTCGGGTTGACGGTCTCCTCCGACCGCGCCACGACCTCGCCCCGCGCCCGCAGGACGAACTCGTTGCGGATCTCCTTCGCGAGCTCGGCGGCGGTCGGCGCGCGCTCGGGGTTGATCACGAGCTGGGTGATCCCGCTGCGGTCTCGCAGATCGACGAAGACGAGCCCGCCGTGGTCGCGCCGGCGCGCGGCCCAGCCCGAGACCGTCAGCGTCCGACCGACGTGCTCGGCCCGCGGCTCGCCGCACATGAGGTCGCGCCAGCGGTTGCTCATACCGAGAGTCTGCCGACGATGTCGGCGTGCGCGATCGTCTCATCGTCCGCGCCCGCCCTGCGCAGGCGCGCGCTCTCGGCCCCGACGACGACGACCGT
>VGCB01000068.1 GCA_016870235.1 Actinomycetota bacterium
GGTCCTTCCCATCCCTCGGGTGGCGGCGGGAGCGGCCTCCCCCGGGTCTCCCAGCTCTCGCGCTCGTGCTCGATCGCGACCGGGTCGAAGCGGAAGTACGACCGCGGCGGCAGCGGCCCCCAGGTGTTCGACGAGTACCGGTCGTCGGGGTAGACGCGCGGGACGTGGCCGGCCTGCAGCTGCTCCAGGTCGCAGTAGAGCTCGACGTGGCACTCCTCCTCGGGGATGCGGACGTAGCTCGCGATGTTGCCGGCGATCCCGTGCCGCGTCGGCCCCCACGAGAGCCAGCGGCCGTGGCGGGCGAGGTGATCGAGCATGTCCCGCATCTTCCCGATGTCGACGACCTCGAAGGCGAGGTGGTGGAAGTGCGCGTACCCCATGTCGACGAGCGCGACGCCGTGGTGGTCGGAGTTCACGTGAAACCAGACGCCGCTCTCGTCGAGCCAGTCGGAGAGACCCATGCCCAGCACGTCCTGGTAGAAGGCGGCACCCTCCCTGATGCGGCCCGTGAGGGAGTTGACGTGCCCGAGCTTCCGCGGCCCGCCGAGGTGCACGGTCGACGACGGGCGCGCGTGCTGCGGCCAGCGGGCGTGGGGTTCCCGGGGCTCGCGGTAGGGCATCACCTGCACGGGCCGTCCGTCCGGGTCGTCGACGAAGAGGCAGCCCTCCGCCTCGCGCCAGGGCACCTCGAGGCCGCGCAGGTGCGCGCGGGCGTCGTCGAGGGAGCAGTCGACGGCGAGCTCGAAGGCGTAGTGGTCGAGGCCAGGCCGCCCGCCCTCGACGAGCTCGAGGCAGTAGGGCTCGTCGTTGCACGCGAGGAGCGCCCGGCCGTCCGCTCGGGAGCGCTCGACGAGACCGAACTGCAGGCACCAGCGCGGGGCCGCCTCGGAGAGCGAGCGGACACGCAGGCTGACGTGGTCGAGGCGGTGGAGCTTCACGGCACGGCCCCCTCCGCGACGAGCCGCTCGGCCTCGTCCTCCGGGATCGCGAGCGCGACGTGGAGCGTGTTCGGCGAGACGGCCATCTGCTCGCCGGCGCCCGAGAGGTCGACGTCCCACTCCTCGACCGCGTTCGAGACCCGGCCGAGCCCCTCGACCTCGACCTCGACCACGTCGCCTGCCTTCATCGGCCGGGAGTTGGCAGGCGT
Organism: Actinomycetota bacterium; assembly: GCA_016870235.1. The sequence continues at coordinate 1,148 of VGCB01000068.1, forward strand.
GCCGGTCAGCACGACGTCGCCGGGCTCGAGCGTGATCAGCCGGCAGAGATCGGCGAGCTGGTAGGCGACGCCCCAGATCAGGTCGTCGGCGGTTGCTTCCTGCACCGTCTCGCCGTTCAAGATCGTCCGCAGCGTAAACCGCGTCGGGTCGAACTCGTCGGCGGGCACGAGCTCCGGCCCGAGCGGCAGGAAACCGTCCTGTCCCTTCACGCGCAGCATCGAGCCGCGGTCGGCATGGCGGAAGTCGTGCATGCCGACGTCGTTGGCAGGCGCGTAGCCGGCAACATGGTCCAGCGCCTCCTCGATCGGGACGCCCTTCATTCGGCGGCCGACGACGACCGCGAGCTCGCCCTCGTAGTTGAGGAAGCGCGACCCGCGCGCCATCTTGATCGGCCGGCGGTGCCCGTTCAGCGTCGGCGGCGGCTTCATGAAGTACGACGGCTCCGGTGGCGTCCGCGCCCTGTACTCCTCGATCCGGCTGCGGTAGGTGAGGTGGACGGCGATGATCTTCGTCGGCTCTGCCGGGGCGAGGTACGACGCGGTCGCCTCGTCGAGCCGCCGGCCGTCGTCGAGCACGATCGCAGCGCCGTCGCGGCGGCCCCAGCACGCTGCGCCGTCGACCTCGACGCGGACACGGTGGGTGGCGCTCACGAGGACTCCCCCCGTCCGACTTCAGTCGGACGGCAGCCCGATGAGCCACGGTGGACGCGGAACCGTCCGACTGAAGTCGGACGGGGGACGACGTGCGCCTCACAGGTGCGCCGCGTACTCACGGACCTCCCACTCCGTGACGGTCTCCGGATCGAGCTCGCCGACGTCGTTGGCGAACCGCTCCACCTCGAACCGCTTCATCGCGAGGAAGGTGGACACGAGCTCCGCGCCGAGACGCTCGGTGAGCACGGTGTCGACTTCGAGGGCGTCGAGCGCCGAGCCGAGGCCCGACGGCAGCCGGGTGCCCGCGTGCGCGTCGTCGAGCCGGTACGCGTCGCCGCTGACGGCCTCGCCCGGGTCGAGCGCGCGCTCGATCCCGTCGAGGCCCGCGAGGAGCAGCGCCGCCACGATCAGGTGCGCGCAGGCGCCGCCGTCGGCGGTGCGGATCTCGATGCGCGAGCGCCTGCCGCGCTCCTTCGGCACCCGCACGAAGGCGGTGCGGTTGTCGTGGCCCCAGTTGGCGTGGGTCGGCGCGAGGCTGTCGGGGAGGATGCGCTTGTAGGCGTTGACGGTGGGGCCGAGGAGCGCCTGCAGTCCCTGCGCGTGGGCGATGACGCCGCCGATGAAGTGCGCGGCGAGCGTGCTGAGCCCGGCGGGCCCGCCGTTGTCGTCGAACGCGTTCTTCCCGTCCGCACCCGCGAGGGAGAGATGCACGTGGAAGCCCGAGCCGCCCTGATCGGCGAACGGCCTACCCATGAACGTCGCCACCAGGCCCTCGAGCGTCGCGATCTCCTTGACCGCAGCCTTCAGCATGAACGCCCTGTCGGCCGCGGCGAGCGCCTCGGCGTGCAGGACGTTGATCTCGTACTGCGAGCTCATGAACTCGTGGTTCGAGGCGAACGCCTCGAGCCCGAGCTCGTCGCACGCGAGGAGCATCCGGAGCACGACCTGCTGCGGGTCGGTCACGGCACCGACGGTGTAGACGCGGGAGAGCTCATCGACATAGCGGCGAAGCACGTTCGGACTGACGGGGTCGCGGCGGGCGAGGAAGAACTCCAGCTCGGGCGCCACGATCGGGGTCAGTCCGCGTGCGGCGTACGCCTCGACCACCCGGCGCAGGAGCGCGCGGGGGCACGAGGGCCAGTGGTCGCCGCCGTCGAGCGTCCACGCCTCGCCGAGGCACCAGGCGACCTCCTGCTGCCACGGCACCTGCCGGAGCGTCGCCAGGTCGGGGCGGATAGCGAAGTCGACGTAGCCCACCTCGCCGCCCACGACCGGCGTGTGGGCGAGGTCGGTGCCCATGACGGCGGCGCAGAACGCGACGCCCTCCTCGCACAGGGCGGGGAAGTGGCGCACGGGAATGTCCTTGCCGCGGGCGACGCCGTGCAGGTCGGTGTACAGCAGGCGGATCGCGCGGACGCCTCCGTCGCCGAGAGCCTTCACGGCGGCCTCCGCCTCGCGCACCTGCTTCCGGTGCTTGCTCATGCCGTCACCCGCACCGGCAGCCGCTTGACCGCGTTGAAGAAGCTCGACCGGAGCCGGTCGGGCTCGCCGGCGAGCTCGATGCGGTGGAGGTACGGGATCATCTCCTCGAGCCATATCTTCACCTCCAGCTTGGCGAGGTGCGCGCCGAGGCAGAAGTGCGGGCCGCCGAGCCCAAAGGTGAGGTGCCGGTTCGGCTCGCGGACGATGTCGAACCGGTAGGGGTCGGGGAACTTCCGCTCGTCGTAGTTGCCGGCACCGAACCACATCGTCACCTTGTCGCCGGCCTTGATCCGGCGGCCGTGGACGGTGACGTCGCGCGTCGCCGTCCGGCGGAAGTGATGCACCGGATGCGCGCGACGGAGGATCTCGTCCGCCGCCGTCCCCGCGAGCGTCGGGTCGGCCACGAGTCGCGCCGCCTCCTCCGGGTGCGTCAGCAGCTCGATCAAGCCGAGCGTGATCGTGTGGCGCGTCGTCTCGTTGCCCGCGGTCGTGAGCAGGATGAAGAAGAGGCCGAACTCGTGCTCAGAGAGCCGCGAGCCGTCGACCTCAGACTCGACGAGCCTCGTCGTGATGTCGTCGCGCGGCTCGGCCCGTCGCGCCTCGCCGAGCTTCCGCCCGTACTCGATCAGGTCGAGGCTGAACGGGCTCGAGAACGGGAGCTTGCGGAGCTCAGGGTCGTGCAGCGCCCTCTCGGCGACGAGGTCGGCGCCGACGACCTCCGGATCGCTGTTGCCGAGGATCTTGTCGGAGAGCCCGATGATCAGCCGCCGGTCATCGACGGGCAGGCCCATGATCTCGGAGAAGACCCACATCGGGATCTCGGAGGCGACCTTCTCGACCCAGTCGAACGCGTCCTCCTGGAAGGCCTGCCCGAGGATGCCGCGGGCGAGGCTCCGGATGCGCTCCTCGTACGTGTTGACGACGCGCGGCGTGAGCCCCTTGTTCACGATCGCCCGCAGCCGCGTGTGCGCTGGTGGGTCGGTGTCGATCATCGACTTCCGCGCCTGCACCTCCTCGGGCGTCAGGTCATGGAGCGACGTGCCGCCGAGCTCGGAGCTGTACGTCTGCCAGTCCTTCGTCATCGCGAGGACGTCGTCGTAGCGCGTGAACGCCCAGAAGCCGCGGCCCTCGCGCTCCTCCTGCCAGTAGAGCGGCGCCTCGTCGCGCAGGAGCGCGAACCAGTCGTACGGGACGCCCCGCTCCCAGACGTCGAGATCGGTGAGGTCGACGTCGTCGAGGACGAGCCCGGACGTGTCGGGGCCGGCGACCGTGGCGGCGCGCGCCACCTCCTCCGGCACGTGGTGCGTCCGCTCGTGGACGGCGGCGGAGGCGACGGGCGGCGGCGTCAGACGCACGAGCAGCGTGCCGCCGTCGGTGCGCGCCTCGTAGATCGGCAGCGGGTCGAGCGCGGGCGGGTTGAGCACGTCGCCGGTGCGGATGTCGAAGCCCGAGCTGTGGCAGGGGCAGATCACGACCATCCCGTCGAGCTCCCCGCCGGCGAGCGAGCACTCCTCGTGGGTGCACTCGTCCTGGAAGGCGACCCAGCCGCCCGAGGTGCGGCCGACGCACACCGCGCGGCCTCCGACCTCGACCCGGCGCAGCGTCCCGACCGGGACGTCGTCGGCCGCGCCCGCGGCGTGCCAGGCGCCCTCGGCGGTCACGGGACGAGCGTCTCTCCCGCTCCCCGGAAGTCGAGGCTCTCGTCGAGCGGCGCCACGCCGTGGTGCTCGGCTGCGTGGGCAGCGGCGTTCGCGACGCGATGTGGTCGCGTCGCCGCCACGACCGCGAACCACACGAGCGCGACGACGATGAGCCCAACCGCCCAGAAGGCCGCCTCCCAGTTGAAGTTCGAGCGGTCGTGGGGATCGGGGTTGAGCGCCCCGTAGAAGCCGAGGATCGGCGTCGCGGCCGCGACAAGGACGATCGCGTACTGCCACGGCTTGTTCCCAGCCGCGCGGACGAGGCGGAACGCGACGAGCGCGAGGATCAGGTACACGAGCTCGATCGCGAAGGAGCCGACCGTGGCGGCGAGGATGAACGTCGCGAAGGCGTCGTTGGGGAAGAACGCCTGGAACGCGCCCTCCTCGTCGACGAACCCGAAGCGCCCGCTGTAGTCGGCGAGCCAGGAGACCAGCATCAGCCCGCCGCCGCCGACGATGACGAGCAGGTTTGCGACCCAGGGCGTCCCGTGACGCGAAACCTTCGACAGCGCGGACGGCAGCAGGCCGTCCCGCGAGAGGGCGAAGAAGCCGCGGCCGATGACGACGCAGATCGCGAGCGCGAGCGCCATCGCGTCGAGGATGACGACGAGCTCGAGGATCGTCGCGAACCACGAGCCGACGTACCGGGTCGCCATCTCGCTGACGGCGGCCGGCGACAGCGCCCAGGCGCCCTCGGAGACCGCGCTCTTCCCGAAGCCCTGCGAGAACGCGAACGACATGAAGACGTAGAAGGCCGCGGCCGCTGCGACGGTGCCGAGGACGGCACGCGGGATCGACCGGTGCGGATCGTGCGACTCCTCGCCGATCGAGGCCGCCGCCTCGAAGCCGACGAACAGCAGGATGCCGAGCAGGACGCCCCCGAGGACGCCGCCCCCGCTGATCCTAAACCACGACGTCTCGCCCGGATCGAAGACGGAGAAGGAGATGCCGTCAGCGCCGCCCTTCGCGAGGATGACGATGCCGAGGATGATCATCGGCACGAACGAGACGAGCGCGAAGGTCAGCATCGCCCGGACGGCGATGCGGATGCCGATGTAGTTGAGGAAGAGGACGATCGCGAGTGCGATCAGGCCCCACACCCACCAGGCCGGCCCGTTGTCGGAGACGTGCGTGTTCCAGAACCCTTCCGCGAGGATGCCCGTCCCCAGGTAGATGCCCCCGCCGCCGAGGAACAGAACGCCGAGGAAGAAGATCCCGGAGACGGCGACGCCGACCCACGGGTGCGCGCCGTGCGTGAGGTACTCGTAGACTGCACCCGCACCGGCGAAGCGGCGCGCGTAGAGCGCGATCACGTAGCCGATCGCGAGCACGCCGAGCCCGGCGATGAGGACGGCGAAGGTGGCGTTCCAGCCGGCGCCGATATCGGGCCGGGAGATGCCGCCGAGGATGAGCGCCACCGAGAACATCGGCCCGATGGCGAGGGCCTGCGCGACGGCGTGGACGGTCGAGAGGTTCCGCTTCCCGAGCGTGCCCTGTGCCGAGGAGTCCGTGCTCACATCGAACCTCCGAGATCGACGTGGTTGACCAGCACTTGCGTCATGACAGCAGGGCAAGCTATAAGATTCGAACATCGAATGTCAACTCTCGGCACCGAGCCCGCTCTCCCGAAGGTGCAGGCGCTGCGCGTCCGCTCCGTCGTCGGCCTCGCCCACGACGAGATCCGCGGCATGGTCGTCTCGGGCGCGCTCGCCCCTGGGGCGCGCCTCGGCCAGGGCGAACTCGCCGACCAGCTCGGCATCTCGCGCGGCTCCGTCCGCGAGGCGCTCAGACGCCTCGCCGGCGACGGGCTCGTCGTGTTCCACGTCAACCGTGGCTTCTTCGTCGCCGACGTCAGCCTCGAGGGCGTGCTCGGCCAACTGGAGGCGCGGCTCATCTTCGAGCCCGGGGTCGCACGGGCAGCGGCGGCGAGACGGACGGAGGAGGATCTCGTCGTGCTGCGCGCCTCGATCGAAGATCAGCGAGTCGCCGAGTCGGCGGACGCCGCCCACGATACGAGCCGCGCCTTCCACCGCGCCCTCGCGGCCGCCGGCCACAACGCCGCCTTCGTGCAGGTCTTCGACAGCCTCTGGATCGCCGACGTCGGCCGGCGGCTCCTCGCGCGCCGGCGGGCATCGCCGGACTGGCAGCCGGCGGACGTCTCCGACCACCTCGCGATCCTCGAGGCCGTCGAGCGGCGGCGCGGGCGTGAGGCGGAGCGGCTGATGCACGGGCACATCGCCCGCGCTCTCTGCTTCTGGCGGGAAGCCCGCCCCGAGAGCGGCGCCTCACAACGTCCGGCGGGTAGCTCCGCGCCCGTATAGCCGCACTATCCGAACGAAAGCACAGGAGCACGGCGTCTCACAACGACGGTTTCCCTCGGGTGGCGTGACCCTCTGAGGTCGGTCCGGTCGTTGCGAGAGTCTTACGGCTCAGCGATGGGTAAGGAGGACAATCGGAGCGATGGGATCGAGGAGACGCCGGCATACGCCGGAGCAGATCGTCAGGAAGCTGCGGGAGGCCGACCGGCTGCTGGGTGAGGGCCAGGAGGTCGCCGTGGTGGCGAAGCAGCTTGAGGTGTCGGAGCAGACGCTGCACCGCTGGCGGGCCCAGTACGGCGGCTTGAAGGCCGACGATGCGAAGCGGCTGAAGGAGCTCGAGCGCGAGAGCGTCCGGTTGAAGCGGATCGTGGCCGAGCAGCTGTTCGAGAACCGGGCGCTGAAGGAGATTGCGAGGGGAAACTTCTGAGCCCGCCCCGCAGACGCGATGCCGTTCGGATGATCGTCGAACGGTTCGGAGCGTCTGAGCGGCGGGCGTGCCGGATCGTGGGGCAGCACCGCTCCACCCAACGCCATCAGCCTGAGCGAGGCGGCGAGCGCGATGACGCGTCGCGAGAGCGGCTGCGCACGCTCTCGGGCGAGCATCCCTGCTGGGGCTACCGGCTCGCCTGGGGCCGCCTCCGCGATGAGGGCTGGACGGTGAACCGCAAGAAGGTGCAGCGACTGTGGCGCGAGGAGGGCCTGCGGGTGCCGCAACGGAAGCGGAAGCGGCTTCGTGTCGGTGAGGCGACCGTGCCGGGCAAGCGACTGCGGGCCGAACGCCCCAACCACGTCTGGGCGCTCGACTTCCAGTTCGACACGACCGTCGATGGCCGCACCGTGAAGCTGCTGCACGTCGTCGACGAGCACACCCGGGAAGCACTCGCGATCGAGGTCGCCAGGTCGATCGACGCCGACCACACCGTCCGGGTGCTCGACCAGATCGTCGGCGAGCGCGGCACCGGCCCGGAGCTGCTGCGCTCCGACAACGGCCCCGAACTGACCGCGAACACACTGCGCGACTGGTGCCGCCTCGGCGGCAGCGGCCAGGCGTTCATCGAACCAGGCCCGCCCTGGCAGAACCCGTTCGTGGAATCGTTCGGCTCCCGTGTCCGCGACGAGATCCTCTCAATCGAGGCGCTCGGCTCGCTTGCTGAAGCCGCCGTCGTGCTTGAGGATTGGAGAAACATCTACAACACCCAAAGACCCCACGGCAGCCTCGGCTGGAAGACCCCGGCCGCCTACGCCGCAAACTGGAGACCAAACTGACAACACGACTCTCATAACGACCGGACCGACAAACGGGGCCTCTCAGCAGTGCAGGTGTCCGCCGGCTCCCTCGACGACGAACATCAGATCGTCCAAGCACCAAGGAGTGGAGACACCGTTTACCCGCACGGCACGGGTCGCCGCTTTCCAGTCTTGCGCGCAGAGCGCGGAGGCAACGAGTTCCCGCGTCGCATCGTTCTTCAAAGCCGGTGTGACAGCGTCCTCCAGATCCAGAAACACCTGATCCGCGGGCAGCGTCGCCGCCTTCTCAAGCATCTTCTCGCTCGTTTCCGGAACCGAGAGGCAGGAACGCCTCAGCCGCTATGACGTGGGCAGTGACACGACTGCGCACGATACCGGAATCGGTTCCGGAGACTTGAGCGTCAGTGCGCTCGCGCGCAGCTTGGGCGAGCGACGAACTCGGTGGGCAAGAGGATCTCTCTCGGCATCTCATCAGGCGCACCGCCTTGGCCTTCGAGATCCGCTAGAAGTAACTCGGCCGCGGCTAAGAACTCGAATCAAAATGAAGGAACCCGCTCG
>VGCB01000069.1 GCA_016870235.1 Actinomycetota bacterium
GGTTGTCGAGGAAGGCCGAGAAGACTCCGGTGACGATCGCGAGGAGGAACAGCAGCCGGATGGGGCGTCCTCGGGAGAGCCGCGCAGCCTGCAGCGCGAGGTACGTGAAGACGCCTGTCGGCTCGGTCAGCCCGACGATGATCATCATCCCGGCGAGCAGCCCGAGCGTCGCCCAGCCGATGGCCTCGATTGCCTGCTCCTGGTCGAGGACGCCGATCAGCACCATCAGGCCGGCGCCGATGAGCGCGACCTTCGTCCTATGAGCGAAGTCGACCGCGATCGCAGCGAGCGCGACCACGAAGACGACGAGAGCGACGACCGCCATCAGCCCGCCCGCCCTCCGGCGGGGTCGCGAGCCCGGCCACGCTCGAGAGCAGAAGCCCCTGTACGACGATCGACGTCGCCGTCGCGGTGAGGACGATCGCCTCCGTCCGCCGCGTCTCGGGCAGCCGCTCGAGCCCAGGGTACGCGGCGAGGAGGAGCGGGACCGCGCCCTTCAGCCCGCCGATCGAGACGAGGAGCCGCTCCGGCCGCGGCAGGCGGGAGCCGGCGAGGCAGAGAACGGTCACAAGTGGACGGGCGAGCAGCACCGTCGCGAGTGTCAGGACGACGCCGTGAAAGATGTCGATTCCGGTAACCGTCGACGCGAACACGGCGCCGAGCAACCCGAAGAGGACAAGCTCGGCCCCCCCGGCGATCGCCTCGGGGATCGCGTGGTGGCGGCCGTCCTGCGCGGCCCAGCGATCGGCGGCGAGCAGCCCGCACAGGTAGACGGCGAGGAAACCGCTGCCGTGGACGGACGCCGTCGCCGCACCGACCATGACCGCCATCGCGAGCACGGCCACCGCCTGCATCGACTCCTCGAGGCGCGGCGTCGCGCGGAGCAGGAGCGCCACCGCGGCCGCGCCGACCATCCCTCCCACGAGCCCGATCCCGAGCTCCTCGACGAGCCGGACGACGCCGTCGCCGACCGTCGCGTCGTCGGTCGCCAGGAACGAGACGACGACCACCATGAGCGAGATCCCGACGGGGTCGTTGAAGCCGGACTCGCCCTCGAGGATCGTGCGAGGCCGCTCGCTCGTCGCTCCGCCCCGGAGCGTCGCGTACACCGCGGCGGGGTCGGTCGGGCTGAGCGCGACCCCGACGAGCGCCGCCAGCGCCCAGTTGAGCCCGAGCACGTAGTGCGCGAAGGCGGCGAGCGCGAGCGCGGTGAGCGCCGTGCCGGGAAGCCCCAGCGCGACGATCGAGCGCGCCTCGCGGCGCCAGGCCCGGAACCCGGTCGCCAGCCCTCCCTGGAAGAGGATCCCGTAGAGGGCGACCGCGCCGATCTGCTCCAGCTGAAGCGCTCCGAGAGCGTCGGTCGGGACCGCGTCGACCGCCCCGGCGATCACGCCGACGAGGAGGAACGCCGCGGGCCCCGGGAGACGGAGCCGCCGCGCCGCCGGCGCGAGCGCCATCGCCGCCAGCAGGAGCGCGGACACGACGAGCAGGTCGGGGAAGAAGTCGGCGAGGGCGTCCATCGAGATCCTGCCGACCAGTCTTCCCGGCGCCCCAGCGAAATCCTACCCGGTCGTCCGGGCGTCGTACCGACCCCTGGCGCGCACGGCGCCGGCTGCATACGGTGAGAGCATGGAACCGGAGCGACGCGACCGCACGGAGGCGATCGACTGGGAGGGCTTCGCCCGCGACGTCGACGCCTACGCGGCCGAGCAGCACGTGGGCCGTCTCGTCGAGAGCGGCGCCCGCGTGGCGGCATCGCTCGGGATTCCCTTCTCGCCCCAGGCTTCGTGCTCGGCGCCCTCTTCAAGGAGCTCCTCGAAACCGACGCGCCCGACTTCGAGGCACGGGTCGAGGCGATACAGCGTCTGAGCCGGCACGCGGGCACCGTGACGTTCTAGCGCGCTCGGTTGCCGAGTCAGCGGCCAGGCCCGACGCGCCGGAGTCGGTTCGTGCAGACTCGACCGGATGGACGTACGTCTCGAGAAGGCGCTCACCCAGGCGCTCGGCGCGACGAAGGTGTCGACCGGGGCCTCCGACCGCGCACTGCATGCGGAGGACATGACGTTCCACGCGGCGCACGAGCCGGAGGTCGTCGTCTATGCCGAGTCGACCGAGGACGTCTCCACCGTGCTGGCGCTGGCGCAGCAGCACGGCGTGCCGGTGACGCCGTTCGGCGCCGGCTCGAGCCTCGAGGGCCACGTGATCCCCGTCCAGGGTGGGATCAGCCTCGACCTCACGCGCATGAACCGGATCCTCGCGCTCTCGCCGAGCGACCTCACGGCGGTCGTCGAGGCGGGCGTCACCCGCAACCAGCTGAACGAGGCGGCGGGCGTCCACGGGCTGATGTTCCCCGTCGACCCCGGCGCCGACGCGACCCTCGGCGGCATGGCCGCGACCAACGCATCGGGAACGACGACCGTCCGCTACGGCAAGGTGAGGGCGAACGTCCTCGCGCTCCAGGCCGTCCTCCCCGGCGGACAGGTGATCCGAACTGGCTCGCGGGCGCTCAAGAGCTCCGCGGGCTACGACCTCACGGGGCTGATCGTCGGCTCGGAGGGGACGCTCGCCGTCATCACCGAGGTGACCGTCCGCCTGCACGGGATTCCCGAGCACGCCGTCGTCGCGCGCATCTCGTTCCCCACGGTCGAGGCGGCGGTGAGCTGTGCGATCGCCGCGGTGGGCGCCGGCGCCGGCGTCACGCGCCTCGAGCTCCTCGACCCGCTCAACATCCGCGCGATCAACCTCTACTCCGGCACGACCTTCCCGGAGACGCCCTGCCTCTTCGTCGAGTCGGCGGGGACGAGGGGCTCGGTCGAGGGCGACCTCGAGCTCATGCTCGCCCTCGCGGAGGCGGAGGGTGCGATCGACACCGTCTACGAGCGGGATCCCACGGCGCGCGCCCGGATCTGGGCCGCGCGACACAGCGTCGCGTACTCGTGGAAGCAGATCTGGCCAGGCACCGTGCACGGCTCCAGCGACACGAGCGTGCCCCTCTCGCAGCTTCCTGCCGCCGTCGCGCTCGCGCGCAGCGAGATCGACCGGCTGGGGCTCCGCGCCGGCATCCTTGGCCACGTCGGCGACGGGAACTTCCACGTCGGCGTCACGCTCGACCCCGGCGACGAGGCACAGCTCGCAGCCTGGAAGGAGCTCCTCGAGACGCTCGTCGCGGACGCGCTCGCACGGGGCGGGACCTGCACCGGAGAGCACGGAATCGGGATCGGGAAGATCGGTGCGCTCGAGCGCGAGCACCCCGACCTGCTGCCCCTCTACCGCGGCGTCAAGCAGACGTTCGACCCGTCCGGGATCATGAACCCGGGCAAGGTGATCAGGAGCTAACGCGGTTCAGCCGCGGCCGCGCGCCCGCCAACTCGTGATGTCATGCGCTCCTCCAGAAGCTCGACGAAGGCGCGGGCGAGGCGGTCGCCGCTCGCGGGCGCGAGATGGAGACCGTCGTCGGCGCGTACCTTCTCGAGCTTCCCCGACGCGTCCGGTAGGTACTCCGCGTAGCGTCCGCGCTTGCCGGCGAGCACGACGTACGAGTCGAGGAACGCGGCCCGCTTCGACCGCTTGCCAACCTCCGCGCGAATGAGGGCGTTGAGCGCCGTGAAGCGGGGCCACATGTTCGGGCTGTCGGGCTTCGGGAGCCCGAGCCAGACGACGTCGGCGCCGAGGCCTGTGACCGAGTCGAGGAGGATCCTCACACGTCGGCGGTACTCCCGCATCCACGACGGCGTCGGGAACTTCCCGATCTCGACGCCTTCCGGAACGCCGCTCATGTAGGAGTGGAAGTCGTTGCCGCCGAGCCCGATCACGACGACGTGTGGGCGGTACTCCCGGGTCGCCTCGGCGATCGCGGCGAACCAGTTGTAGATGTCGGGCCGCCCGAGGCCGGTGCCGACGCGCGTCCGCACCCTGTCACCCACGGTGGCGAGCGCCCGGTTGTCGCCGGTCGCCCGCACGATCGCGAGACCCGGCACCTCGGCGAGGGAGTCGCCCGCGACCCAGGCCGCAGCGGCCGCTGCGCGGTGAATGCACGCTTCCGCGGCGCCGGGGGCACGGGCTTCGGTCTCGCCGTCGTCGGTGCGGCGAGCGTCGGCGGAGCGGGCGCGGGTGCAAACCGAGGCCAGGCGGGGACGTGGTCGGGAGCCGTGATGACCACGTCGATCCGATCGTCGTCCTCCCGCCCGGCCGCGCTCTTCAGCCACCGGCGCGGCCGATCGAGGTAGACGGCACGGCTGACGTCGCGAAGCGCCCCGGTCACCGCCGTCGAGACGTCCCGCTTTGACGCCCGCATCCTGGCTCGTCGCCGACTTGTGCATCCCCTCCGCGTTCAGGAGCGCGGCGAGCGCCAGCGCGAGTGCCGCCACCGCGAGGGCCCGCCGCCAGGTCGTCGGCCTGCGTTCTCTCAATTCACCCATTCCCGGTCCGAATACCGGCCGCGAAGCGGCCCAATGCGGCCGAAGGCCGGCGATCGAGCAAACACGGTGCCAGGGCAGGCCGCATCAGAACTGGAAGTAGATGAACGGAGCGATGCCCTGCGGTCCCAGCGCGTTCGTGGCGAGCAGGGCGAGAGCGAGGACACCGGCCTGCGCCGGGACCGGCAGCACGGAGAACCGCGCCATGATCGCCTGGGGGATCCGCGCCGGAGGTACTGGGAGCCGATCCCGGCCACGATCGCGAGGAGCACGCGCAGGCTCACGAGCGGCGCCGGCTCGTCCCAGCGGGTGAAGAGCCCCACGATCATCTCGCTCGCCGCGTCGAACGAGCTCGCCCGGAAGAAGATCGACGCGACGCAGACAACGTGGAAGACGAGCAGCCGGCGCCAGATCCGGCCGAGGCGCGAGGGCTCTGGCCGCGCATGCCGCTCGCCGTGCCACCGCTCCCACGCGAGGCCGGCGCCGTGGAGCGCACCCCAGACGACGAACGTCCACCCCCGCTCTGTGCCAGAGCCGGCGATCAGCATCGTCAGCATCAGGTTGCGGTACGTCAGGAGCCGTCCGCGCCGGTTCCCTCCTAGCGGGATGTAGACGTAGTCGCGGAGCCACCGCGACAGCGTCATATGCCAGCGGTGCCAGAAGTCCTGCAGCGACGTCGCGGTGCACGGCGAGTCGAAGTTCTGCGGGAACGAGAAGCCGAGCAGGAGCGCGAGCCCGATCGCGATGTCGGTGTAGCCGGAGAAGTCGGCGTAGATCTGCACGGCGTACGCGTACGTCGCGACCGCGATCTCGGCGGACGAGTGCTGCCCGGGCGCGCCGATGACCGGGTCGACGATCTCCGTCCCGAGGTGGTTGGCGATCACCACCTTCTTGAACAGGCCGGTCGCGATCAGGTAGAAGGCGCGCGTCGTGTCGACGCGGCGTCCGTCCCGCGGCGCGTCGAGCTGCGGGATCAGCTCGTTCGGGCGCACGATCGGGCCGGCGACGAGGTGCGGGAAGAACGAGAGGTAGACCGCAGCCTTCGCGAGCGTCGTCGGCTCCGTCTCGCCCCGGAAGACGTCGACGACGTAGCTGATCCCCATGAAGGTGTAGAAGGAGATCCCGACCGGAAGGACGATCGAGCGGACGTCGACCGTGAAGTCAGACCGACGAGCGCCGTCAGGTTCTGGGCCGAGGTGACTCCGAAGTCGTAGTACTTGAAGTAGGCGAGCGTGCCGAGGTTGCCGGCGAGGGCGAGGAGCAGCCAGCGACGGCGATCGCGGGCAACGGACGTCGTGTGGATGCGGCGCGCGAGGGCGTGGTTCCACACGGTGCATGCGCCGAGGAGGAAGACGAACCGCCAGTCCCACCAGGCGTAGAAGACGAGGCTCGCGGTGAAGACGAACGGCCGCCAGAGCCCCTGCCGGCGCATGAGGAGTCACGAGAGCGGCAGGACGACGAGGAAGAAGATCGCGAAGGTCGCGGTCGGGAAGAGAAAAGCCGCCCTCCCTCACCCAACCCGTCTGGCAGCGGCCAGACGGCCTCGACCGGCCACGAGGGTCACCGGGCCACCGACAGCGTCAGCGGCCGCTCCGCCGTCGAGCCCACGGAGTCGGTGACCCGGACCGTGACCCGGAAGCGCCCGCTCACCGCCGGGGTTCCGGAGAGCACGCCGTCGCGCCGGAGCCAGACCCCCCTTCGGCAGACGCCCGTCAACGCGCTTCCAGCGGTACTCGGACTCGCCGCCGCGGGCTGTGAGACGGGCCCGGAACGGCATCCCGACCCGAGCCTGCGGCAGCGACCGCTCGACCTGTGTCAGGGCAGGGAGCGGCGGCGCGACCCCGACGTCTCCGAGCGCCCTCCGCACGAGCGCGGCCAGCGCCAGCGCCCCGTCCTCGTTCGGGTGGAGCCCGTCCTCGGCAAACCAGCCGGGATGCGTGCGGGCGAGCTCGTCCAAGTCGACGACCGTCACCTCAGGATGTCGCTCGGCGGCGTCGCGGATCGCGGCGTTCATGGTCAGATAGGGGTTGCGGACGGCGCGGAGGGTGACCCACAGGATGCGCTCCACGCCCGCCTCCCGGAGCGCGCCGATCACCTCCTCGATCGAGGCCGGGTACTCCGCCTCGGGGTCGTTGTAGCCCACCGCGACGACGACGGCGGTGCCGAGCTCCCCGCTCCTGGCGGTCACGAGGTCGAGGACGGTTGGTGGCCTCACCCCTCTCGCGAGACAGCTCGCGCCGGTGAGCCGGCGGCAGACCGCGACCTCGAGGCGGAGGTCGATACCGCGGCTCAAGACGTCCATCGCGGCGTTCGAGATCCGGATCACCTCGGCGACCGAGTCGCCGACGAACGTCACCCGCGGCTGCGAGGCAGCGGCGGACGCCCTCGCGCCGATCGGCGACGCGAGAACGGCGATGGCGATGAGCGCGAGCGCGCCGGCGACGCTGATCCGGACTGGCACGGTCGCCATCCAGGGTAGACGGCCGCAGCGGCGCGTTCGAGCCTACGTGCGGGCACTGGCGCTGCGGAGCTCGACGACCTTCGCGGAGGGGTGGAAGGCGGCGATACGGCGCACCGTTCCCGAGCGCGACCGCATCACGACCGACTCCGTCCCGATCCCGTGCGCGCTCGCCTTGACGCCGTCGATGAACATGCCGCCGGTGACGCCGGTCGCGGCGACGAAGCAGTCCTCGCCGGTGACGAGGTTGTCGTGGGTGAGCACGGCGTCGACGTCGTAGCCCGCCTCGACGAGGGTCTTCCTCTCCTCGTCCGAGCGCGGCCAGAGCCGGCCCTGGAGCGCGCCGCCGAGGCACTTGATCGCAGCAGCCGAGATGACGCCTTCTGGTGTCCCCCCCACACCCATCAGCATGTCGATGCCGGTGAACGGCTGCGCGGCGGCGATCGATGGCGAGACGTCCCCGTCGCGGATGAGCCGCACCCGCGCGCCCGACTCCCGCAGCTCGGCGATGAGCGCGTCGTGGCGATCGCGCTCGAGGACGACGACTGTGAGGTCGGAGACCTCCATACCCTTGGCCTCGGCCACTCGCTGCACGTTCTCGGTCGGCGACCGCGTGATGTCGATCGCGTCGGCCGCGTCGGGGCCGACGGCGATCTTGTCCATGTAGACGGCCGCGCCGGGGAAGAACATCGTGCCGCGCTCTGCGACCGCGATCACCGAGATCGCATTCGGGATTCCGAGCGCGGTGAGCCGCGTGCCCTCGAGCGGGTCGACGGCGACGTCCACCTCCGGACCCGAGCCGTCGCCGACCTCCTCCCCGTTGTAGAGCATGGGCGCCTCGTCCTTCTCGCCCTCGCCGATGACGACGACACCGCGCATGCTGACGGTGTTAATCATCAGCCGCATCATGTCCACGGCGGCCTTGTCCGCCGCGTTCTTGTCGCCGCGACCGATCCAGCGCGCGGCTCCCATCGCCGCTGCCTCCGTGACGCGGACGAGCTCGAGAGCGAGGTTGCGGTCGGGCGGCTGCGAGGTGCGCGTCGGCATCCGAGAGGATCCTAGATCAGCGGCGACCTGCGTGTCTCGCGGCGATACGATCGTCGCCGATGCCGTTCGAGGGCGCAGTCGCGATCGTCACCGGCGCCGCCTCCGGGATGGGAGCAGCGTCGGCGAGGGAGCTCGCCCGCCTCGGCGCCCGCGTCGTCGTCGTCGATCGGGACGACGAGACAGGACGCACGGTCGCCGAGGAGATCGGGGCGGAGGCCGAGATCGGCGACGTGTCGGACGCCTCGTTCTGCGCGAGTGCCGTCGAACGGGTGCTGGCGCGGCACGGCGCCGTCGACGTGCTCGTGAACGCAGCGGGCATCATCATTCGGTCTCCCGGGCACGCGACGACGGATGCCGACTGGCGGCGGATCTTCGGCGTCAACGTCGACGGCGTCTTCTTCATGTGCCGTGCGGTGATCCCCGGAATGGTCGCGCGCAGGTCTGGCGCGATCGTCAACTTCGGCTCGATCTGGGGCGACGTCGGCAGCGCCGGGCATGCGGCCTACGCGGCCACGAAGGGCGCGGTGCATCTCCTGACGCGCTCGCTGGCGCTCGAGCACGCCCGAGACGGGATCCGCGTCAACGCGGTCTGTCCCGGCGAGATCCGCACGCCGATGCTCGTCTCGGAGCGACCGGCGCCGCCGACGGAGGAGGAGCTCCGCGTGCTCGCGGACACGACGATCCCGATGGGGCGTCTGGGCGAGCCGGAGGAGGTCGCGCGCGTCGTCGCCTTCCTCGCCTCGGACGCGGCGAGCTACATGACGGGCGCGCTCGTCCCGGTCGACGCCGGGTTTACGGCGAGATGATCCGATTGACGGCCCCGCCTCGTGCTGGCGCGGTCTTGATTCTCTGAGGCGGGAGAATCTCCGGTTCTCGCGGGAACCCCACCCGCACGCTCTCTTCACTCCCGCGTCTGGCTTCAGCCAGACGCTTCTTTCGGACGCCAGATGCAGGCGCAGGCGGCTTCACCTGGGCGTCGGCTCCAACGTGCACAGTGTGTCTGCTCGAACTCGCACAGCGCGCCGGCTCGACTTGCACTGTGTGCCTGCTCGAACACCGCAGGGAACCGGCTGGCTGAAGACGATATGGGGGGCCGGTTGGTGTTGACGGCCGGTACCCCGGCGCATGAACGTGTCGGGGGCTGGGCCGAGGGGTGGTCCCTCGGCC
>VGCB01000070.1 GCA_016870235.1 Actinomycetota bacterium
GAGCGCCGCGCCCGCCGACCGCGCTGCCGCGAGCGACGACGGGACGTCGAAGGAGGACGGCGTGCCCGCCGGGGGCACCGGCCGTCCCGCCTCGGCTCGCAGCCGGAGGGCGCGCATGAGGCGATCGGGATCGTCGAGGACGACCATTCCTCCCTGCCGCAGCCGGTCGATCGCAGGGGCGACCATCGCGCCTGCGACCCACAGGCAGACGAGCGGCGAACCGGGCTCGGCGGCGACCTCGAGCATCCGCTCGGCAAGCACGAGCGAGAAGTCCGGCGGCTGCGCCGTCAGCACGAGGACGATCACGTCGAACGTCACCTCGTCGCGGAACGCGCGCAGCGCATCGCGGAAGATCTCCTCCCGCTCGGTGAACATGCCGCTCATGTCGGTCGGGTTCGCGGGCGAGGCGAAGTCCGGGATCACGGCCGCGAGCGCCGCGCGCGTCGTCTCCGGGAGTGGCGGCAGCTCGAGCCCGGCCCGCTCGGCCGCCTCGGTCGCGACGACGCCGGCGCCGCCGGAGGTGGTGATGATCCCGACCCGACCCGGCCGCACGGGACCGCCGGCGCGCACGCGCCCCAGCCGCTCGAGCGCGGCGGCCGTCTGGATCAGGTCGTCGAGCGACTGGACGGCGAGCGCGCCGTACCGATCCAGGACCGCCTGGAAGACATGGGCGTCGGTCACGAGCGACCCCGTGTGCGCGGCCGACGCGCGCGCCGCCCCCTCGGTTGCACCCGTCTTCAGCACGACCGCCGGCTTGCCCGCCGCGCGCAGGGCGGCGAGACCGGCGACGAACCCGTCGGCGTCGCGAATCCCCTCGACGAACATGGCGACGACGCGTGTCGCCTCGTCGGCGGCCAGCATGCGGAGCACCTCTCCCATCCCGACGTCCGCTTCGTTGCCGGTGCAGATGACCGAGGAGAGCCCGACCCACGCGTCCTGCGACCGCTCGGTGAGGAGGCCGGCGACGCCGCCGCTCTGCGAGACGATCCCGACGCCGCCGGGCAGGAAGCGGTCGCGGTAGGAGACGCTCGACGCGATCACGCAGGCCGACCGCGTCACGTTGATCATCCCTGGACTGTTCGGCCCGATCAGCCGTAACCCGGTCCGGCGGGCGAGCGCGGCGATCTCGGCCTCCTCCGCCCGGCCCTCGGCGCCGGTCTCCGAGTACCCGGACGAGAACACGATCGCCCCGGCCACGTCCGCGTCCGCGCAGTCCTCCAGCGCGGCGAGCACGCGCGCCTTGGCGACGGCGACGACCGCGAGGTCGATCTCGCCCGCGGCCGCGACGGTCGGGAAGCACGGGAAGCCGCCGACCTCGTCGTAGGTCGGGTTGACGGCGACGACGCGCCCGTCGAACCCGTGGCGCGTGAGCCCGTTGAGGAAGCGGAGGCTGAGCGAGCCCGGCCTCGGCGAGGCGCCGAGCACCGCCACCGAGCGCGGCGCCAGGGCCCGCGCGAGACGGTCGCTCCGGAGGTCGTCCACCCGTCCATCCTCGCGGATTCGGCGCGGGCGAGTCGCACCTGCGCCTGCTCACCCTGCCCTTTCCGGACAGTGGCGCCTGTGCGAGGGGACTGTCCCCACCGTTTGCGCGATCGGCATGAAACCGTGACTCGACTGGGCCGTTTCGGACACGGAGGCCTGTGGATGGGGACTGTCCCCACCCTGTCCGGCGTCCTTCCGGGACATTGTCGATTGTGGATTGCCTAGCATCTGGTGCTCGGGGTCGTCGCCGTCGAGGAGGTCGCTGATGAAGCTGGAGGGGCGCGTTGCGGTCGTGACCGCGGCAGGGTCGGGGATGGGTCGGGAGTCGGCGCTCCTCTTCGCCTCGGAGGGAGCGCACGTCGTCGTCGCCGATCTCGACGGAGACGCCGCCGGGCGGACGGCCGCGGAGATCGCGGCCGCGGGCGGCTCGGCCGCGGCGGAGCAGTGCGACGTCTCGAGCGTCGCCGAGCTGCGCGCGCTCTTCGAGCGCGTCGACGCAGACCACGGCGTCCTCCACGTCCTCTACGCGCATGCCGGCATCCCCGGCGCCGCGGGCCTCGACATCACCGAGGAGGACTTCCAGCGGTCGGTCGACGTCAACATGAAGAGCGCGTTCTTCTCGACCTCGTTCGGGGCGCCGCTGCTCCGGAAGGCCGGCGGGAAGGGCTCGATCATCTACACGTCGTCCGCCTCCGGCCTGGTCGGCTCGATGTACAGCCCGCTCTACTCGATGGCGAAGGGCGGCATCGTCAACTTCACGCGCTCCGTCGCGCTCGCGCTCGCGAAGGACGGGGTGCGCGCCAACGCCCTCTGCCCCGGCCCGATCGACACGCCGATGCTGCCGCTCTTCTTCGGCCGGACGCCCGGGACGGCCGTCGACGACGAGATGCGCGGCTTCATCGCGGCGGCGGTCCCCCTCGGCCGTCCGGGCACGACACCGGAGATCGCGGCGACGGCGCTGTGGCTCGCCTGCGACGACTCGAGCTTCGTCACCGGTGTCGCCCTGCCGGTCGACGGCGGCCTCACGGCCCGCTGACCGACGGGCCGCCGAGACGCAGACGTGCACCCTCGACTCACCGTCAACCCGAGCGTCTTCCGCCGCGGCTCGCGCCTCGAGGAGGACATCGCGGTGCTCCGGGCAGCCGGGGCCGAGCGGATCGGGCTCGGGGCGCCGAAGCTCCTCGCGGCGGGCGAGGAGGGCGTCCTCGCGGTCGTCGAGTCCGGCCCGCAGGTCACCCACCTCGTCCAGCCGGGCCTCGTCGGCCTCGGCGCGGCCGACCCGCACCGCGGGCTCCTGGCCACCATCGACGCGGCCACCCGAGTCGGCGCGTCGATCGTCTACGGCCCGACCGGCGGCGCCCCAGCCCTCGAGTGGGAGGAGGCCGCCGACGCGTTCGTCGAGGCGATCGCGCCGGCCAGATCGTACGCGGAGGACAAGGCCGTCCGCCTGCTCGTCGAGCCGACGATCTCGCTCATCGCCGACCTCAGCATCCTGTTCACGCTCGCCGACACGGTGGAGCTCGCAGCCCGCACCGGCCTCGGCGTGTGCATCGACGTCCAGCACTGCTGGCACGAGCGTGGCCTCCGCCCCGCGATCGCCGCCGCCGCCGGCACGATCGGGCTCGTGCAGCTGAGCGACTGGCTGCCCGGCAACCGCGCGCACGTCCGTGCCGTCCCCGGCGACGGCGCGATCCCGCTCGACCGCATCGTCGGCTGGATCCTCGAGACCGGCTACACCGGCCTGTTCGACCTCGAGCTCTACCCCGAGCCGGACATCCGGGAGCAGGACACGATCGCACGCGGGCTCGAGCGAGCGACCGCGCTGCTCGACCGGCTCGGCGCGTAGGCACAGCCCGAAACCCTCGATCGAGGGGCGTCGCGCACCCGCACGGGGCATGCCCTGCGCAGCTCCCTCCGTACGGTCAGTCGAGAACACGGAATCGGCGGAGGGACGACTTATGCGGACGGACGGGGGCAGGACATCGGAGACGCGTGGCAACGCGCTCTGGGGAGGCGATCGCGGCGGTCGTCGTGGACGGATCGCGATGCTCGCCGCCGTCCTCGCGCTCGTTCTCGCGATGGTGGCGGGCGTGGCGACACCGACGTCGACCGCCGGCAAGCGCGCACCCGAGACGGACCGCGACGTCGACGGCCAGTCGTTCATCCAGGAGGATCTCCTGGCGTCGGCGCGAGCGACACCCGGCGCCGTCTTCAAGGTCATCGTCCAGGTCCGCACGAAGGGCAAGGGCAACGGCACCAAGCTGATCGAGAAGGCGATGAAGGACCGCCCCGGCAAGGGCAAGGGCAAGGGCGTGAAGCGCGACATCAGCTCGCTGGGGACGATCGCGGCGGAGCTCACGGGCGCTCAGATCGTGAACCTCGCCGACAGCCCCGCCATCTTTGCGATCACCGAGGACGCCCCCGTCGCGTCGAGCCACTCGAACAACCAGTCGTGGGTGCCTTCGACCGAGATCCTCGAGAACTCCACCAACCCGTGGTCGACCTCCGCATCCTTCCCGACAGTCGCGGTCGTGGATTCCGGCGTCGAGAGCAGGTCGGACTTCGGGACGCGCCTGCTCGCGAGCGTCAACCTCGTCTCGAGCGGCACGAACTCGCCCGGAGACGGCTACGGGCACGGCACGCTCGTCGCCGGCATGATCGCGGGTGGCGTCGAGGGCAAGACCGGCGTCGCGCCGGGCGCGAAGATCGTCTCGCTCGACGTGCTCGACGACAACGGCGCCGGGCGGATGAGCGACGTGATCGCCGCCGCCGACTGGATCCTCGCGAACAAGTCGCGCCACAACATCCGCGTCGCCAACTTCTCGCTCAACGCGGGCGGCGGCGCCAGCGTCCTCTTCGACCCGCTCAACTACGCGGTCGAGAAGCTCTGGCTGAACGGCGTCGTCGTGGTCGTCTCGGCCGGGAACTACGGCACGGGCTCGACTCCGACGGGCGTCAGGTTCTCCCCCGCGAACGACCCGTTCGTGATTACCGTCGGCGCGACCGACACGAACGGCACGAACTGGAACGACGACGACTGGGCCGCGCCGTGGTCGGCATGGGGCTACACGTACGACGGCTTCTTCAAGCCCGAGATCTCGGCCCCCGGTCGCAGGATCACGGCGGCGGTGCCGTCCGGCTCGAAGCTCGCGACCCAGTTCTCCACGCGGAAGTCGGGCACGAACTACATGTGGATGTCCGGCACGTCCTTCGCCGCTCCGCTCGTCGCTGGGACCGCGGCCTACTTCCTCGCGCTCAACCCGAACTGGACGCCGGATCAGGTCAAGGGCGCGCTCATGCTCGACGCTGACGTGCCGGATGGCTACAACAGCCGTGGTGCTCTCGGCGTCGGCGTTCTCGACGGCGACGGCTCGGTCGGGACATCGAGCCCGCCGAACCCGAACGCCGCTCTCCAGCGCTTCGTGACGACCGATTCGACCGGCGCCAGGGTGTTCAATGCTGCGAGCTGGTCGAGCGCGGCCAGGGCCGACGCCTCCTGGGCTTCCGCCTCCTGGGCTTCCGCCTCCTGGTCGAGCGCGTCGTGGGCCGACGCGTCCTGGTCGAGCGCGTCCTGGTCGAGCGCGTCGTGGGCGAGCGCCTCCTGGGCCTCCGCCTCCTGGTCGAGCGCCTCGTGGGCGAGCACGTCGCAGGCCGACGCCTCGTGGGCGAGCAACGTCGGCGTCGAGTAGCAGGACGGTCTTCTGACAGAGACGTATCGGGCGCCTGCGGGCGCCCGATGCGTCTCTACGGCCGCCCGTTCAGTCGACGTCGACGAGCTGCCACTGCCCGCCGATCCGCCGAGCCGTGTGCGAGACCGTGACCCGGCGGCCGTCCAGCTTCGCCGACCAGACGATCGTCGCCGACTGTCCGGTGACCGTGATCTTCGAGACCCTGGTCGTGCGCGTGATCTCGTCCGCCAGCTTCGCGGCGGCGCCGCCCTGCCGGGTCGGCGAGTAGATCCACCTGAACCCCGCCTCGCAGGTCGCCACGGTGATCTTCAGCTTCTTCAGGTTCGCGATCAGCGCCCGATCCGTCTCGGGCGCGGTCAGCGTGCAGGCAGTGGCGAAGTCCCGGTCGAGGAGCGCTTCCCGGTAGTTCGCGAACATCTCGGAGACCCTCGCCGCCTCGGCTCCAGGTGTCGCCGCCGCCGCGGTGCCCGTCGCAAAGGCGGCCACCAGCGCCACGACTCCGATCGCGCTTGGGAGCGCTCTGTTTGTTGCCGGGCTCTCTCGCGTCTGCTGGGCGATCGGCCAACGTAGCAAACGC
This sequence comes from Actinomycetota bacterium, assembly GCA_016870235.1. Next base: position 5,749 of record VGCB01000070.1, read on the forward strand.
GAGAGAGCGCGGATCCTGCTGTGCTTGCTGCCGCAGGCTCGCGCATCGGCTGGAGTGGTTCTACGCCAGTAGCTGATGCGCGAGCCTGCGGATCCTGGCTCTGCTTGTTGCCGGGCTCTCTCGCGTCTGCTGGGTGGGGGACAGACGTAGCAGACGCGAGAGAGCCCGGATCCTGAAGCAGGGGGAGGGTCCCCCTGGCCCCCTCACAGACACCAGCAAGCAGTACGGGCTTCGGTGTTCTGATCCCCGAGGTGGGCTACGGCGTCCGTTGGACGCGTCTGGCTGAAGCCAGACGCGGAAGCCCGTGACCGCCTCGTTGCCCCCCGTCCGACTTCAGTCGGACGGCACCGCCAACACCCGCGTCCCACCGGTCGAGAACACGGCCAGGCAGGCAATCAACGGCGCCGATGCCGGTCCATCGACTTCCAGCCGAGCGCGTCGTCGGCGATGAGGACGCGCTGGATGTTCGCGGATCCCTCCCCGGTCTGGTACAGCTTGGCGTAGTTGAGGTAGATCGAGATCGGGAGCTCGTCGGCGAACGCGTAGCCGCCGAAGATCTCGGCCGCCGCCTGGGCGGCGCGGTTGCAGACCTCGCCGGCGTAGTACTTGGCGATCGTGCTCTCCCGGGTCGGCACCATCCCCTCGTCGTAGAGGACGGCGGCGTGATTGACGAGGTGGCGGGCGGCGGCGACCTCGCACACCATGTCCGCGAGCTGGTGCTTGATCATCTGGAAGCCGCCGATCTTCTGCCCGAACGCCTCGCGCATGTCGCCGTACTCGACGGAGGCGTCGAGGCAGGCCTGCGCGAGCCCGAGCGACCGCGCGGCGACGGTCAGCCGGCCGTAGTCCATCGCGTTCATCGCCACCTTGAAGCCTTCGCCCTCCGCCCCGAGGAGCTGCGACGCGGGCACGCGGACGTCGTCGAACGAGAGCGCGTTCGTGGGCATCAGCCGTCCGAGGACGCGGCAGGGGACGCGCTGGACGCCGAACCCGGGGGTCGACGTCTCGACGACGAAGGCGGAGACGCCGCGGTGCCCGGCCTCCGGGTCGGTCTTCGCGTAGACGATGCCGACGTCGGCGACGTCGGCGTTCGTGATCCACATCTTCGAGCCGTTGATCACGTAGTCGTCGCCGTCGCGAACCGCGGTCGTCCGCATCGCGCCGAGGAAGTCGGTGCCGCCGCCCGGCTCGGACATGCCGTTGTAGCCGAGGAGCTCGCCGGCGACGAGGCCCGGGACGAAGCGCTGCGCGAGCTCCGGCGCGCCCCACTTGGCAAGCATCAGCGGCACGGTCGCCGCCTGCAGGTTCATCCCGGCCGTGATCGGCGGGTACGCCCACGCGAGCCACTCGGAGACGACCGCGAGGGCGCGGTAGCCCATGCCCGTGCCGCCGAGCTCCTCGGGGACGATGCAGCCGAAGAAGCCGAGCTCGCCCATCTGCCGGTAGAGCGCGCGCGGGAACGCGCCCTCCTCCTCGAGCTCGAGGATGCGCGGGCGGATCTCCCGGCGGGCGAATTCCTGCACGAGCTCCCGGAGCGCGGCGAGCTCGGGCGTGAGAAGATCGGTCGGCACGCGTCCTCCTGACAGCCGGAAAGAGTCGACTCATGCGCAGACTATCGGGACGCGTCGGGGCCCTCTGAGCGATGCGGAGGTCGAAGCTCGCGACGATGGAGGAGGTGGTCGCGCTCGTCGAGCCGGGCTCGACGCTCGCGTTCGGCGGGGCCGTGCACGCGAACCGCCCGGCCGCGTTCGTGCGCGCGCTGATCCGCCGGGGAACGGGTGAGCTCGTGCTCAACGCGTCGCCGGGGTCGGGGTGGGACGTCGACCTCCTCGTCGGCTGCGGACGGGTCGGGAAGACGGTGCTGCCGATGGTGACGATGGCCGAGCACGGGCTCGCGCCCTGCTTCCGCGGCGCTGCCGAGGCAGGCGAGATCGAGACCGCGTACATCGACACGATGAGCGTCGTCGCCGCCTATCTCGCCGGTGCCTACGGGCATCCGTTCCATTTCATCCGCGGGCTCGAGGGCACGGACATCGTCGACGACCCGGAGTTCTACGACGTGCTGACCGACTCGTCTGGCGGCAGGCACCGCGCGGTGCGGGCGATGACGCCCGACGTCGGGGTGCTCCACGTCGAGGAGGCGGACGAGTTCGGCAACGTCCGGCATGCGCGCGGCCGCGTCCTCGACGTCATGCTCGCGCGGGCCGCGAAGCGGACGGTCGTGCAGGCCGAGCGGATCGTCTCGAACGCCGAGGTGCGCCGCGACCCGATCCGGACGACGATCGCCGCGCAGTACGTCCATGCCGTCGTCGAGACCCCCTTCGGCGCGCACCCGACGGCGTGCGCCGAGTACCAGACCGACGACGACCATCTCCGCGCCTACGCGCAGGCGGCGGAGGCACGGCGGCGCGGCGAGCCCGAGGCGTACGACGCATACCTGCAGCAGTACGTCCTCGGGCCGCGCGACGAGAGCGGGTACCGCGAGGCGATCGGCGGCGCCGAGACCGAGCGGCGGCTCAGGGAGGCGATGCGTGGATCCCACGGTTGACGGGCCCACGGTCGACGAGCTGCGCGCGGTGTTCCTCGCCCGCGACTTCGCCGACGGCGAGATCGGCTCGTGCGGCCTCGTGGCGACGATCCCGCTCGCGGCGATGCGCCTCGCGCAGCTCACCCACGCACCGAACCTTCAGCTTGCGATGGAGGGGGCCGCAAACCCCAGCCCGCGCTACCTGTTCGAGGTTCCCGTCGACCCCGAGGCGCACCGGGAGGGCGAGGCGATCCTCGACCTGTACGACCTGTTCGTCAACTCGGAGCGGGGGATCGACTTCTGGTTCATGAGCGGGATCCAGATCGACCGGCTCGGGAACCTCAACGTCCACAAGATCGGCGGCACCCGCGAGCGGCCCGGGTTCCGCGGCCCGGGGATCGGCAACACGAGCGTGGCGATGACGTCGAAGCGCTGGTACGCGTACCCGGGGAGCCACACGCCGCGGGTCTTCGTCGAGAAGGTCGACTTCGTGACGACGCTCGGGAGCGGCTGCCGCGCGATCCCGGGCTACGGCGAGGGCTGCCGCTACGTGCTCTCGAACCTCGCGATCCTCGACTTCGAGGAGATGACCGGAGCGATGCGGCTCAGGCACGTGATGCCGGGAGTGACGGTCGAGCAGGTGCAGGCGGCGACCGGGTTCGCGCTCCTCCTCCATGACGAGGTCACCGAGGTGCCCGCGCCGACCGCGCAGGAGCTCCGACTCCTGCGCGAGGTCGTCGACCCGCGCGGCGCCCTACGCCGCCGCTGACCCGGCTCAGCCCGCTGCGTCCGCCGAGGCGGCGATCGCG
>VGCB01000071.1 GCA_016870235.1 Actinomycetota bacterium
GGTTGAAGGTCTTCGTCTGGATCACGAGGCGGTCGCGCACCTCCGGCCCCTTGGTCGCGAGCCACTTGCCGATCCACGTCTCGCTGCGGCCGCCCCCGTAGGCGTCGGCCGTGTCGAAGGTCGTGATCCCGAGCTCCCACGCGCGATCCATGAGCGCGACGGCCGTCTCGCGCGGCGTGCCACGGTCGAAGAAGGCGGGTGCCGAGCCGACCCCTCCGAAGTTGCCACAGCCGAGAACGATGCGCGTGACTGCGACGTCGCTCCGTCCGAGGCGGGAGGCCAGCATGGGCCGATTCTACGGAGGCACCTCAGCCGCCGCGACGACGCCGCCACCCTGCCCCGTCCGCATCCGCCGGAGCGGGATCAAAGCGGCAGCGACGATCGCCGCGCCGACCGCGAACGTCCACTGGTAGCCGACGACGGCGGCGATCGCGCCGAGCGAGATGGCCCCGACCGCGACGCCGAAGCTCGCCGAGGCCGTGAAGAGGCCGACGGCCGAGCTCCGCTCCTCGTCGGCCGTGCGCCCGATCACGAGCATCATCAGGGCCGGGTAGAGCAGGCTGTGCCCGGCGAAGAAGAGCGCCGTGCCGGCGTAGAGACCCGCCGGGTCGCGCCAGAGGGCGACGACGACGAGCCCTGCGGCGCAGCCGACGAGCCCGAGCGTGCCGCCGCGCCTCGGCCCGAGGCGGTCGGGCAGCTTCCGGCCGAGCCCGCGAATCGAGAGCACGACGATCGCGTTGACGGCGAAGACGAGCCCGGCGCCCTCCATCCCGAGCTCGCGCGCGTAGAGGGGGACGAAAGCGATCAGCCCGATCCAACCCATGATCTCCATCACCTGCACGACGGCGGGCGCAAGGGCTCCGCGCCCCCGCAGGCCCCGACCGGCCGGCGCCGGTACCGCGGCCGGGCGCGTCTCCGGGACGAACCGGGCGAGGAGGCCGCCAGCCACGGAGAGCGCGCCGGCCGTGAGGAACACCGTGTCGAAGTGCGTGTCGCGGAGGATGAGCTCGCCGAGCGGCGGCCCCACCGCCATTCCCGTCCAGACGTAGAGCGAGAAGAGGCTGACCGCCTCGCCGCGGCGCTCGTCGGGCGCGAGGTCGTTGACGACGGTGGCCGGCGCCAGGTACATCGCCCCTTCGCCGATCCCGGCGAGCGCCCGGATCGCGATCAGGAGGCCGAGCGACTCGGCGAGCGAGAAGGCGGAGATGCAGACGCCGAAGACGATCGGGCCGGCGACGAGGATGAGCCTGCGGCCGCGACGGTCGGCGTAGCGTCCGAGGAAGGGCTGGAGCAGGATCGCCGCCGGCGTCGTCGCGGCGACGAGGAGCCCGACCCCCACCTTTCCCGCCTCGAGCTGCCCGTCGGCGAACACCGGGAGGGTCGGGATCAGCATCCCCGACGCCGTCACGCTGCAGAGAGCCGAGATCCAGACGAGGACGAAGGGTCGCGTGACGAGCGCCGGGCGGTCCACGCGGCGAGTCAACCAGACGGTGCCGCCGGCCGGGCCCGGAACCGTCCCGGGCCCGGCGAACGGACACCTCTCATCTCCTCGCGCCGGTTGCGGTGCCGGCGCCTACCCCGATCTGCTCTCCGTGGCCGGCTCGGTCGCCTGGGCCGTGCCGGCGTCGACGTGGCGCTTGCGCAGGAGCGCGAGGAAGAGCAGGCCGCCGGCCGCGACGAGGATCGCCGCCCCGGCGAAGGCGCCCTTGAACCCGTGGACGAGCGCCGAGAGCTGCTCCCCGGTCGACGGGTCGGCGCCCGCGCCCGCGAGCCGATCGTCGATCCGCGAGGCCGACACGGTCGAGAGCGCCGCGAGCCCGATCGCCCCACCGACCTGCTGGGAGGTGTTGAAGAGCCCGGAGACGAGTCCGGCGTCCTCGTTCGGCAGCCCGCCGGTCCCGATCAGCGTCAGCGGGACGAACGTGAGCCCCATCGCGATCGAGGTGACGAGGATGCTGGGAAGGAGGTCGGCCGCATACGAGCTGTCGACGTCGAGCCGCACGAGCCAGAACATGCCGAGCACGGAGAACGCGGCACCGATCAGCGTCACCGTCCGCGTCCCGCGCTGCCGGATCAGCGTCTGCGCGAGCCCGGCGCCGATCACGATCCCGACCGGGAACGGCACGAACGCGACCCCGGTCTTCAGCGCCGAGTAGCCGAGCACGCGCTGCATGTAGAGCGTGTTGAAGAAGAACATCGCGAAGAGGCCGGCCATGATCGCGACCATCGTCAGGTTCGCCGCTCGCAGGGTCGGCACGGAGAAGATGTCGAGCCGGACGAGCGGCGCCTTGGCTCGTCGCTCGATCAGGACGAACGCCGCCAGGAGCGCGACCGCGCCGACGAAGCCCACGATCGTCTGCCAGGAGCCCCAGCCGACCGACGACGTGCGCACGATCGCGAAGACGAGGACGATCAGGCCGGCCGTGACGCTGATGGCGCCGCCGATGTCGAAGCTCCGCTCCTTGGTCTCGGCCTTCGACTCCGGCACGAGCCGCGCCGAGAGGACGAACGCGATCACGCCGATCGGCAGGTTGACGAAGAAGATCCATGGCCACGAGAACCAGTCGGTGAGCGCGCCGCCGAGCACGAGCCCGACCGCGCCGCCGCCTGCCGCGATCGCGCTCCAGCCCCCGAGCGCCTTCGTGCGGTCGCGCTCGCTCTCGAAGCTCGTGTTCAGGATCGAGAGCGCGGCCGGGGAGACGAGCGCGCCCCCGAGCCCCTGGAGACCGCGGCTGACGATCAGCATCTCCGAGCTCGTCGCCAGCCCGTTGAGGAGGGAGGCGACCGTGAAGATGACGACGCCGGCGAGGAAGACCCGCTTGCGCCCGATCAGATCTCCGGCCCGGCCGCCGAGGAGGAGGAAGCCGCCGAACACGAGCGTGTACGCGTTCACGATCCACTGCAGGTCGGCCTCGCTCATCTCGAGATCGCTCTGGATCGACGGCAGCGCCACGTTGACGACGGTCGCGTCGAGGACGACCATGAACTGCGCGATGCAGACGAGGACGAGGACGAGCCAGGGACTGACGTGACGGGCGTCGACGTGCCGAGCGGTCAATAGAGGCCTCCATGGTTGGGCGGGCGCAAACCTTGCCGGAATTCCTTCGTGTAGCGCTGGATCAGGAGTCCAGGGGTCGATCTGGGCCCAGCGCCGCCGCCGTCGATCGACTGCTGCCCGCGAAAAGCGCTCGCGGGGCGCGGGGAACCCTTGGCGAACACATCCTTCACGCGTGTGTTGTGCTCACGACGGCCCACCCTCGACGCCGCCCACGGCTGGCTAGGGGGCGTGCCGAAGCAAGCTCGGCGTGCGGTCGCGCGTCCAGTGGACGTCCACGGTGTCGCCGCCCGTGTGGCCGGCCGCGAGGACGCGGAAGCGCCGTTCCGGTAGATCGGTTGCGTCGAACAGCGCTGCGCCGGCGCCAACCACGGTCGGGGCGATCGTGACGATCACGTCGTCGACGCGGTCGAGGGCGAGCGCCTGCGCAGCGACGGCGCCGCCGCCGGCAAGCCAGACGTGGGCGTGACCGGCTGCCTCGATCGCCGCGAACGCCGCGGAGAGGTCTCCCTCGACCCGCGAAAGCGGCGCGCGCGTCGCCCCGACGCGCTCCCCGAGCGTCGGATCGTGGGAGACGAGCCAGGTCGGCAGGTCGTCGTGCGGCCAGCCATGGCCGCCGTCGAGCAGCCAGCGCAACGTCGTGGCACCGACGACGACCGCGTCGACCGTGGCGATGAAGTCGTCGAACGGGGCCGGCGAGACGTGGCCCTCGCCGATCGTGTCGAGAAAGCCGAGGCCGTTCGCCGCGTCCGCGATCCGCCCGTCCATCGACATCGCCGTGTACCACGTGACACGCACGCAGCGAGTGTATGCACCGTGGCTCGGCCCTCCTGATCGCGCCGAACGGCGATCGCGACACCACGGTGCTGGCGGTCGCTCTTCCGCCGTCGGCGCGTTCGCCTAGTTCCGCCGAGCCTACCGGCGCGCCCCCCTCGATCGAGTGAGCCGAAACGGGTCACGACGTACGCCGTTCGGGGGTCGCGCTCACTCTGGTAGGGGATCGCCCCCAGGGCCGTCTCTGGCGACGATGAGACCGTGGTCAGCCGCACCTGGTACCGATGCATCTCCCGCGCGCGCGGCGACGGCTCGACGCGTGCGCCGACCGATCCCCGGAACGGGACGAACGTCGCCGTCGCGATGCCGCTCGCCGCGATGGTCGCAGCCGGGGCGTCCGCGGAGGTAGCGGGCGGCGGGCTCGGCGCGCTCGGGCCCGCGGCGACACTGGTGCTCGCGGTGGTCGTCGCCGTGCTGGGCCGGTTCCCGCTCGTGCTGGGGCCGCGGACGATGTACGCGCTCGACACTCCGATGGTGCTCCTGGCCGGGCTTCTCGGCGGGCCGCTCGCCGGCGCGGTCGTCGGTGCCGGCAGCGGCATCGGCGATGTCGGCGGTGTCTGGCGGCGGCGATCCGCCTACACGGGCATCAGCGCGCTCCAGGGGATCGTGGCCGGGCACGCCGGCATCGCGTGGAGCGACGGGCGCCTCGGCCTTGTCAGCGCGGCGATCGTCGGCGCCGCGGGCATGCTCGTGATCGGTGCGGCCGGGCTCGCGCTCGTCCAGCTCGACCGCCGCAGCTTCTTGCTGTCGCGGCTCGTGTGGTCGGCGTCGACCGACGTCGCGGGCCTGGGCTTGGGGCTGTCCGGGGTGATGCTGATGGCCGTCGCCTACGGCAGCCGGCCGCTGCTCGTCGTCGCGACCGCCGGCTCGCTCGCGGGTGCCGCCGTCGTCTTCTCACGGCTCGGCGAGCAGCGCGAGGCGGCCGCGGCGGAGCGGCACGAGGCCGTGCTGCGCGACTGGCTGACCGGGGCTGCGAGCCGCGCAACGTTCGAGCTCGAGCTGGAGCGCACACGCGAGTCGGTGCTGCGCGGAGCGCACCCGGCCGGGCTCCTGATCCTCGACGCCGACCACTTCAAGACCGTCAACGACACGTTCGGCCATCAGACCGGCGACGCCGTGCTCTGCGAGCTCGTCCGGCGACTCCAGGTTGTCGCGCGGGCAATCGACGTCGTCGCCCGCTGGGGTGGCGAGGAGTTCTGCGTGCTCGTGCCCGGCATCGCCACCGTGGAGGACCTCGCCGCCTTCGCCGAGCGGGTTCGGGCGGCGGTCGCCGACGCGCCGTTCACTCCGGACGGCATCGACGAGCCGATCGCGATGACGATCTCGATCGGCGGGACGCTGCTCGACGGCGCTCTCCCCGCGTCGGAGGTGTTCGAGCACGCCGACCGGGCGCTCTACCGGGCAAAGCTCGACCGGAACGTCGCCTGCATCCTTCCCCTGCCCGCGAGCGGCGGCCCGGCCGCTGGCGCGCGGCAGACCGCGGGCGCCCGGGCCTGAGCCTCGTGCGGCGTCTCACAACGAAAGACCGGAGACGATCGTTGTGAGACGCCCGACGCCCATGCCCATTCTGGGTGTGCGGCGTCCCGAACCGGCACGGATTCCCGTCAAACGTCTCGAGACGCCGCACCAGCCTCGATTTCCGCACGGCTAGGCGCCGCGCGCGAAGGCGGCGTATGCGCGCTCGAGCGCGCCGGCCAGGTCCTCGCCGCCCACGCGGATCCCGCTCTGGCCGAGCCGCTTGACGACCGCGCCGACCGGCAGCGGCCGCGCCGGCCCCACGTCGGGGATGCGGCCGGCCACCCACGCGTCGTCGCCGAACGGCTCCGGCTCCGGCTCGGCCGCCGGCGGCGGCTGCGTTCCCGCCTCGGGATCGCACCCGCGCCAGCGGAGGAGGAGGACGGCGTCGCCGTCGACGAGGTGCGCCAGCGCGTACGCGAGGGCGGCGACGTGGGGGCAGAGGTGACCGTGGCGATCCCAGTCGTCGCACGCGCAGCGGCGGTTGAGGTCGCGGGCGGGCGGCACGAGCGGCTCGCCCCAGTCGACGGTCATCGTGTGCTCGAGGTTGACGGCGCGAGACCGGCTCTCGAGCGCCTGCGTCACGAGCGCCCGCCCCGCCGTCGACCCCGTCACCGCCGCCCAGACGCGCGGTGGAACGGGCTGCGCCCGGAGCTCGACCGGGTACTCGCGATCTCCCTCGATCACGACCCCGGCGACGACCCCGGCCGAGACGGTGACGTCGCACACCGCCCCCTCGCGGGCGAGCCGGCGGCCCCGCTCGGCGAGCTCGGCGCCCTCGTCGACGACGGCGGCGGCGACGAGCAGGCGTGCGAATGCGCCCTCGGCGATGCGCGCCCGCGTCGCGTCGACGACGACCCGCTCCCGGTGCTGCTCTGTCACGTCCCGGCCTCGAGATCGGGGGAGAGGGCGACTGCCCGCCGGATCGTGTCGAGATCGAGCTCGCCGAGCCAGTCGTCGGTACGCGTCGCCACGACCTTCTCCGCCAGCTCGCGCTTCGACTCGAGCAGCTCGTCGATCCGCTCCTCGAGCGTGGCGCGGCAGATCATGCTGTGGACGAAGACGGGCTTCCGCTGCCCGAAGCGGTACGCGCGGTCGGTCGCCTGCTGCTCGACCGCGGGGTTCCACCAGCGGTCGAAGTGGAAGACGTGGTTCGCCGCTGGCAGGTTGAGGCCGCGGCCGCCCGCGCGGAGCGAGACGACCATCACCCGCGGCCCGTCCTCGCGCTCGAAGGCGTGCAGGAGCTCCTCGCGCCGGCGGGCGCCGAGGCCGCCGTGGAAGAAGCCGACCGCGACGCCGAGCGTCTCGGAGACGTGCGTGACGAGGCGCTCGAAGCCCGGGTACTGCGTGAACACGATCGCCTTGTCCGCAGCGGGCATCTCCGTCAGCAGCTCCAGCAGCCGGTCGAGCTTGCCGGAGCGGCCGTGGAGCGCGAGGCCCGTGGGCAGGACCATCTCGGGGTGGTTGCACACCTGCTTCAGCTGGCCGAGCATGGCGAGCACGGCGCCGCGGCGGTCGAACGTCCGCTCGTGCTCCTCGATCCGCGGCAGCCAGCGGTCGACGGTGGCGCGGTAGAGGGTCACCTGCTCGGCCGTCAGGCTGCACATCTCCTTCGTCACCGTCAGCGGTGGCAGCTCGAGGTCGACCTCGGGAGCGTCCTTCGCCCGGCGCAGGACGAACGGATGGACGATCTCGCGGAGGCGCTCGAGTGCGCGCACGTCGCCGGCCTGCTCGATCGGGCGCCCGAAAGAGCGCTCGAACCGCTCGCGCGAGCCGAGCAGGCCCGGGTTGACGACGTCCATCAGCGCCCAGAGGTCGCCGAGGTTGTTCTCGACCGGCGTGCCCGTCATCGCAACCCGCCGGCGGGCGCGCAGGGAGCGCAGCGCGCGGGCGCGCTTGGTGAGGGCGTTCTTCACGTCCTGCGCCTCGTCGAGCAGCAGCCGGTCCCACTCGATCTCGGCCATGAGCTCGGCGTTGCGGGTGGCGACGTCGTAGGAGGTGACGACGACGTCGGCGTCGCGTGCGACGTCGAGGAACGCGTCGCCCCGGAGCCGCTGCGCGCCGTGGTGGAGGTGGACGTCGAGGCTCGGAGCGAAGCGCTCGAGCTCCCGCACCCACTGGCGCGCGACGCTCATCGGGCAGACGACGAGCGTCGGCCCGAGCCGCCTTGCCGGGATCTCCTCGCGCTCGGACACGAGCATCGCGATCGCCTGCACTGTCTTGCCGAGCCCCATGTCGTCGGCGAGAATCGCGCCGACGCCGAGATCGCCGAGCATGCGCAGCCAGCCGTGCCCGCGCTCCTGGAAGGGGAAGAGCGGAAGCGCCATCCCGGTCGGGGTCGGAAGCGCGTTGAACCGCCGCTCGTCGTCGCCCTGCAGGAGCTGCGCCAGGACGGGGTCGAGGGTGACCTCGCCGTGCTCGAGCCCTGCCTCCTCGGCGTCGAGCCCGGAGACGGCGCGGACGAGATCGACGATCGAGACGGCGCCGGAGTCGGCGCGGCGGCGGTCGAGGAAGCGGAGCGCGCGCTCGACGTCGCCGCGGCGCAGGGCGTGCCAGCGGCCGCCGGCGCGGATCAGTGGCTCCTTCGCGGCGGCGAGCTCGCGGAGCTCGCGCTCGTCGAGCACGGTGTCACCGAGCGCCAGCTTCCAGTCGAACTGCGCGAGCGCGGACGCGCCGAGGAGCCCGCTCGAGCGGAACGACTCGGATGGCCGCCGCGCGACGAGGTTGACCCGGAGGCGGCCCGTGCCGCCGACCCACTCCGACGGAAGGAGGAGCACGACCCCACGGGCCTCGAGCCGGGGAGCCGCCTCCTGGAGGAGGAAGCGCACCGCGGCGGGGTCGATCTCGACGGCGCCCGGCTGTTCGAGGTCGAACGCGATCCCGCCCTGCGCGAGGATCGGGTCGATCTCGTCGAGCTTGCGCGCGAGATCGCGGCGCGGGTCGCTTGCGCGGACGAACGCGAAGACGTCGCCGCGCCCCTGCCACAGGAGCTCCGCGGGCAGCGTCAGGGTCGGGTCGTCGCCCGCGTGGAGCCACGGGGCGAGCGTCGTCGTCGACTCGCCGTCGCCGTGGCGATGCTCGTCGAGGCGGAGCGTCACCTCCCACGGGGCTGTCGAGCGCCGGGCGAGGCCGCTGTCGACCCAGCTCGAGATGCGCGTCTCGAGAGCGGCGTAGCCCGGGTTGCGCGGCAGGGAGGAGTCCTCGGCGGCGAGGCCGGCGAGGAAGAGGTCGAGCGTGCCGGACGTCCGCCCCCAGAGCGTGGCGTCGAGTCGCACGCCGGCCTCGCGCAGTCGCCGGCGCGCGAGCTGGTCGACGGCGAACGCGTACAGGTCGTGGACGGTTGCGTCGGCGTCGCCGTCGAAGGCGTCGCTGCACGCCGCCGGCAGCGCCGCGACGACGGCGTCGAGCATCGAGAGGACGGTCTCGTCGAGCGTCGGCCCCCACATCGCGTGCCAGCTGCCGTCGTGGAACTCGAGGCTCGGGTGCACGAGCCCCTCGGTGACCGAGCGCTCCGCGAGCCGGACGACGGCGAGGATCGCGCGCGCGCTGCCGCCGAGGTCGTGGCCCGTCCGCATGCCCGCGAGGGCGACCAGGTCGACGAGCTCGAGCC
>VGCB01000072.1 GCA_016870235.1 Actinomycetota bacterium
ATCGGTACACCGCGCACGGTCAGCCGGTTCCCGTCGAGAGGGGACGGGACGCCGTGACTCCGGACGTCCCCGTCTCGGGGCGTCCCGTCCCCCGTGAGACGGAGTCGCAGACTTCTCGGGTCTCGCGCCTTTGCCTCGGCTCCCCCGGGTGCGCGCCGCCTCGGTCTCACGGTAGCCCGCGCCGTGCAGCGCGCAACCTCCCCGAAGGTCCAGTCTCGTCCGGCAGCAGGGGAGTCGTGCGGGCGCCGAGCCGCCGCGCCCGTCAGTGGCCCGTCAACCAGTCGTCGATCAAGCGCCGTGCGATCGAGATCCCGCCCGGCAGGGTGGGCAGATCGTCGACCGAGAACCACTGCGCGTCGACGAGCTCGGCCTCGTCGATCACGATCTCGCCGGCCGCGTGCTCCGCCGTGAACCCGAGCATCAGCGAGTGCGGGAACGGCCATGGCTGGCTTGCCCAGTAGCGGACGTCCCGCAGCTCGATCCCGACCTCCTCGCGTACCTCGCGGACGACGCACTCCTCGAGCGACTCCCCCGGATCGACGAACCCGGCGAGAATCGAGTAGATCGCCTCCGGGAACCGCGTTCCCCGGGCGAGCAGGATCCGATCGCCGCGCGTCACGCGGACGATCACCGCCGGCGCGACGCGCGGATAGGCGTGCAGGCCGCAGCCGGGGCACCGCTTCGCGCGCTCGCCGGGCGCGTCCTCCGTCGGCAGGCCGCACCGCCCGCAGAACCGATGGGTCTCGTGCCATTCGGCGATCTGGACCGCGCGGCCGGCGACCGGGAAGACGTCCTCCTCGACGAGCGCGTGCAGCGGCCGGAGGGGCGCGAAGGTCATGCCCGGAGGCGCGGGCGACTCCTCGGCGAGCACGATCGACCAGCAGGCGATGCCGTCGAGCGCGCCGAGGTAGTGCCGGGCGCCCTCGACGCGGGCTTCGCCGAACCGTGGCAGCCGCGCCGGCTCGCCCTCGATCACGAGCAGCCGCGCGCCGTGGACGGCGAGCACGTAGTCGGCGTCGTCGAGGTCGCGCTCGATCACGAGGCCGGGGATGAAGCGTCGGATCGAGTCGCTCGGCTCTCGCATCGCACGATTCTGACGCACGCCGGGGGTCGGCGTAGGCTTAGGGCGTGAGGCTCGGCGTGGCGACGGCGATCGTCGGAGGCGAGGTCGTCGACGGCGACGTCGACGTCGTCGACGGTGAGATCGCGGCGGTCGGTCTTCCCGGGCCCGGGGCAGGCGTCGCGATTCCGGGGCTCGTCGATCTCCAGGTCAACGGCTACGCCGGGCACGACGTCTCCGCCGCGTCGCCGGACGAGCTGCTCGAGCTGGGAGCGGCGCTCGCCCGGGACGGCGTCCTCTGGTACCAGCCCACCGTCGTCACAGGCGCCGTCGACGACATGTGCGCGGCTCTCGGGCGCATAGCCGAGGCGGTGGCACGACCCCCCGGCCGGCGAGCACGGATCCTGGGCGCGCACCTCGAGGGGCCGTTCATCTCCGCCGGCCGCGCCGGGGCGCACGAGCCCGGGCACATCCGCGACCCGTCGAAGGAGATCCTCGACCGGCTCCTCGGGACGCCGTGCCCGGTCACGCAGATGACGCTCGCTCCCGAGCTCGCCGGCGCGTTCGAGCTGATCGAGGAGCTCGTCCGCCGGCGGGTCGGCGTCTCGCTCGGGCACACGGACGCGGATGCGACGTTCGCGCACGCGGCCTTCGACGCCGGCGCCCGCTCGGTCACGCACCTCTACAACGCGATGCGGCCGTTCTGGCACCGCGACCCCGGGATCGCGGGCGCGGCGCTCGTCCGCGACGACGTCGTCGTCGGCGTGATCGCCGACGGCATCCACCTCGCGGGCGAGGCGCTGCTCGTCGCGTGGCGGGCGGCGCGGCATCGTCTGGTCGTCGTCTCCGACGCGATGGCAGCCGCGGGGAAGGGCGACGGGATCCACAAGCTGGGCCCGATCGACGTCACCGTCGTCGACGGGATCGCGCGCACCTGGGACGGCTCGCTCGCCGGCGCCGCGCGACCGCTCCTCGACGGGGTCCGGCTGCTCGTCACGCTCGGCGTTCCACTCGCCGAGGCCGTCGCCGCGGTGACCTCGACCCCGGCGTCGCTTCTCGGTCGCGAGGGGATCGCGGGCCTGCGGCCCGGCGCCCCGGCCGACGTCGTCGTGCTCGACGACGAGCTCCGGCTGCGGGACGTGCTGGTCGGCGGGTCGCCGGTCGGGTGACCGCCGCTACGCGAGCGCGAACGACACGGGCTGCGCGCCCTCCCACTGGACGAGGCGCCCGAGCTCGGGGAGCCGGTCTGCGCCCTCGACGATCGTGAGGAAGTGGTTCCCGGCGAGCGGCCCGGCCACCGATGTGAACGCCGTCGCCCCGTACGGGACGAGGATCTCCGGCGGCGAGACGCCGCCGGGGTAGAGGAGAAGCTGACCGGGCTGCGGGTACGCCGTTGCGTTCTCCGGCGGGACGTCGATCGTCGCCTCGTCGAGCGGGACCCAGGCGGCGAAGCCGCTCCACCGCGCCTGCAGGATCGTCGACTGCAGCGGCAGCAGCGAGAGGACGTGGTCGACGTTGCGGGGCGCGGTCTCGCGCTCGAGCGCGCCCGCGAAGACGAGCGGGCCGGCCTCGATCCGCACGAGTCGATCGCTCATGACGCCCGCCGTCCCGCAGGGAGGAACAACCCGGCGGGCGGATCGGCGAACGTGCCGTCGGCGAGCACCGTCCGGCCGCGCAGGAGCGTCCGGACGACCCGGCCGCGGATCGGCAGCCCTTCGTACGCGCTCGTCGGGTGCCGGTAGAGCAGGTCGTCGGCGCTCACCGCTCCCGACCAGGTGAGGTCGACGAGAGCGAGGTCGGCGTCGTTGCCGACCGCGATCGCGCCCTTGCCCTCGAGCCGGAACCGCTCGGCCGCGCTGCCGCCGCACAGCCGGGCGACTGCCGGGAGCGCGAGGCCGCGGCGCTCGTGCCCTTCCGCGAGCAGCAGCTGGAGCGTCGACTGGCAGCCCGAGATGCCGCCCCAGGAGTCCCAGAACCCCGCCTGCTTCACGTCCGGGCTGCCGGGTGAGTGGTCGGACGTGACCATCTCGAGGTTGCCGGCGTCGATCAGCGCCCAGAGCCCCTCGCGATCGGCAGCGGAGCGCACGGGCGGCGCGCTCTTGAGCGGCAGCCCGATCCGCTCCAGGTCGTCCTCGGTGTAGAGCAGGAAGTGCGGGCAGTTCTCGCAGCTGACGTCGACCCCGCGGGCGGCAGCCTCGGTCACGAGCTCGACCCCGCGCGCGAGCGAGACGTGGACGATGTGCGTCCGGCAGCCCGTCGCCTCCGCCATCGCGATCGCCCGGGCGATCGCCTCGAGCTCGGTGACCGGTGGACGCGCCGCAGCGAAGTCGCGCGGCTCGAGCGTCCCGCGTTCCCGGGCGCGCCGGCCGAGCTCGGCCACGAGCTGCGCGTTCTCGGCATGGAGGAGCAACACGGAGTCGAGTGCGGCGATCTCCTGCATCCCGTCGTAGAGCGTGATGTCGTCGACGCCGGGGAACTCGTCGATCCCCGAGTGGCACATGAACGCCTTGAAGCCGAGGACGCCGCCATCGAGCTGCTCCTCGAGCCGGTCGACGTTGCCGGGGACGAGCCCGCCCCAGAGTGCGAAGTCGACGTGCGATCGATGCCGGATCGCCTCGAGCTTCAGGTCGAGCGTGGCCCGGTCGACCGTGACGGGGTCGTTGTTGAGCGGCATGTCGACGAAGGTCGTGAGCCCGCCGGCGGCGAGCGATCGGCTGCCCGTGTCGACGCCCTCCCAGTGCGTGCGGCCGGGCTCGTCGAAGTGGACGTGCGGATCGACGCCGCCCGGGAAGACGTGGAGCCCGCGGGCGTCGATCTCCTCGGCGGCGCCTGGGAGCTCGGAGCCGATCGCCGCGATCCGACCGTCCTCGACCGCCACGTCTGTCGCGGCGGCCCCGTCCGGGAGCACGGCGACGCCACCGCGAACCACGAGGTCAGCCATCGAAGGACTCCAGGAAGGCGGTGACGACGTCGATGGCGATCGCGACGTCCTCCTCGGTCACGGACTCGTCCGGGTGGTGGCTGATCCCGCCCTGGCAGCGGATGAAGAGCATGGCGACCTCCGGGGTCAACGTCGAGATGGCAACGGCGTCGTGGCCGGCGCCGCTTCGCAGCTCGCGGACGGCGACGCCCGACGCCGTCACCGCGGCTGCGAGCCGCTCGCGAAGGCGGCCGGACATCGGGACAGCCTCGTGATCCTGCAGGTGCCGCCAGCGGGCCTCGACGCCACGCCGCCGCCCGGCGATCTCCGCGGCGTGACCGCGGAGGCGGTCGATCGCGGCCTCCCGTTGCGCGTCGTCATGGTGGCGCACGTCGTAGCTCACGGTCGTGAGACCGGGGATGACGTTGCCGACATTTGGCGCGTTGTCGATCCGGCCAACGGTGGCGATCAGTCCGGGCGTGTCGTGCATCTCGCGCTCGATCGCGAGCACGAGCTCGGCGGCAGCGCAGAGGGCGTCGGCACGGAGGTCGGGCGGTGTGTTCCCGGCGTGCCCGGCCCTGCCGACGAGGTCGACGAACCCGCGGCTCTGGCCGGCGATCGCGGTGACGACCCCGACGGGAAGCCCTTCGGCCTCGAGCACCGGCCCCTGCTCGATGTGCACTTCCAGATAGCCGAGGACGCCGTCGGGCCTGCGCGCCGCGGACGCGATCCGGTCGAGGTCGCCGCCCATGTCGGCGGCCGCCAGGACAAGCGGAACGCCGTCGTCGTCGACGGCCGCGAGCTCCGTCGCGTCGAGAAGCCCTGCGTACGCCCGGCTCGCGAGGTAGGAGCTCCGGAAGCGAAGCCCCTCCTCGTCAGCGAAGGCGACGATCTCGAGTGGGCTGCGGCTTCCGCGGGTGCGCTCGGCGGCTGCGAGCGCGACGAGGATCCCGAGCGGGCCGTCATACCGACCGGCGTTCCTGACCGAGTCGAGGTGGGAGCCGAGCACGAACGCGGCGCCGTCCGTGGCGCCGCGCCGGCCGGTGAGGTTCCCGATCGCGTCGACGTCCGTTGTGAGGTCGATCTCGCGCATCCAGCCGGCGACGAGATCGCGCGCGCGGACGAGCGAGGGAGAGCCGTAGGGACGCGTGATCTCGCCGACCGTCTCGGTGCAGCGCGCGAGGGCGTCGGCCCGCTGCATCACGTCCGCCGCCGCCGACCCGCTCATCTTCCCGAATCTACTGGGACGCGAGTTGCGCTGCCGGGGCGCTGAGGACCAGCTTGAAGCCTCGGCGTCCGGAGACGGGGGCGCGATCGCCGGTCGCGACGAAGCCCACGCGCTCGTAGAGGGCGCGAGCGGGGGCGTTCGCCTCCTGCACGAAGAGGAAGATCGTCTCGCAGCCGCGCGAGACCGCCCACCCCGCGAGCTCGCGGATGAGCGCCTGGGCGACGCCGCGCCCCCGCGCCTCGGGCGCGACCCACATCGAGATCAGCTGCGCCTGTGTTGGATCGACGCGTACGAAGCCGCCGACGACGCCGAGCCACCCGGGGCTGCCGTCGTCGGCGCAGAGGAGCGTCTTCGCCGTTCCGGCCGCCGCCTCCGTGACCCAGGTGCGCCAGCTCTCGTCCGGCTCCCGGACCGCGTCGTCGTACCGCGAGCTGAAGAACGCGGCATCGTCGCGGAGCATGCGGAGGCGCACGTCCCGCCACTGGGGCCACTCGTCCGAGCGGACGGTGCGGATGACGACGTCATCGGACGCGGTTCCCTGCACGGGAGCGTCTTTCGCCGCGAACGCCCCCGATCCTCAGCGCCCAGGTGAGCCGCGGTCAGCGGGCGGTGATGTACTCGTGGAGCACCTGGATCTGGGTCGACTGCTCCGCGCTCTTCGCCTTCACGAGATCGCCGATCGAGACGATGCCGGCGAGCGCGCCGTCGTCGATCACGGGAAGGTGGCGGATCCGCTCCTCGGTCATGATCGTCATGCACTCGTCGATCGGCGCCTCGCTCGTGACGGAGACGACCGGGGCGCTCATGATCTCGCGCACCTCGAGCGTGCGGGCCGCGCGTTCGCTCGCAGCGACCTGACGCAGGTAGTCGCGCTGGGTGAGGATGCCGGCGACGCGATCGCCCTCGAGGACGCCGAGCGCGCCGACGTTCTCCTCGACCATGCGCACGACGGCGTCGTGGACGCTGGCCGAGGGCTCGATCGCGTGGACGGCGGTTCCCTTGTGGCGGAGGATGTCGGCGACCTGGGACACAGCGGCTCCTTCCGTTGGGGGGAAGTTCGTGCTGATCAACACGATTCTCTTTGCCGGGATGTACTTGCTGCCGAGCCCTCTCGCGCCTGCTGTGTCGAGGGACGGGAGGTAGCAGACGCGAGAGAGCTCGGATCCTGAAGCCGGGCTGTGTTGGTTGCCGGGTGTGCGCACGTCTGCTGGGTGAGGGACGCGAGGTAGCAGACGCGCGCACACCCGGATCCTGAAGCCGGGAACCTGCGGTTCCCTGGGGCCCACCCTTGCGATCGGGTCTGGCACCGTGCCCCACGGCCTCCGCGTCTGGCTTCAGCCAGACGCGTCTGTACGGGACAGGGAGATCTGCACGGGATCGGGCGTCGGTGTGCTTTTGGGCTCCTTGGTTAGCTACGGCGTCCGTCGGTTCGCGTCTGGCTGAAGCCAGACGCAGAAGGGCGAGGTGTGCGACTCGAGTCCCGGAGGGGTTCCCTAGGGGAACCCCGTTCCCCTGGCTTCAGGAAACGGATCGTTCGATTCGAGCCCCAGCTCTATTCGAGCGGGGCCGTGTTCTCGCGCGTCTGGTACGTCGGTCCCTCACTCCACCGGACGCGCGAGAACACGGCCAGGCATGCAATCAACACAGCCGGCCGGCTCCTCAATCACCACCGCACTCGCCGGTCGTCCCTTCGCAGCAGCCGATCTTGAACCGGCAGCGCGGGCACTGGAGCGTGGCGTGGCGCCACTCCATCGGCGCGCCGCACCGCCAGCACGGCTCCGTGGTGGTGTCGCGGGACGCCGGCGGCGCCGTGCTCTCGGCTTGCGGTTTCTGCATGCCCTCGAGGCTAGGCACTTCGCCGGACGACAGCAGATGAGGATTGCCCACGACGGTCCCGCTGCAGCGTCTGGCTGAAGCCAGACGCGGAAAGGCAGGTGCGTGACCCGAGTTCCGGAGGGGTTCCCTAGATGGTTGATCGGTAATTCACAGGCCTGCCCGTGAATTACCGATCAACCATCTAGCCGCGGCCCCCGTCCAGGCCTCCGGTGGCCTGCAGGGGCAGAGCACTACCGAGGTTCCCTTCACGAGCTCGGGTACCTGGACGGTCCCCGCCAACGTGGCAACGGTCGACGTTCTCCTTGTCGCCGGAGGCGGCGGGGCCAACGACAGCACCAGCGGGGGGCGGTGGCGGTGGCGAGGTAAAGGTGTGCACGAACATCGCGGTCACCGAAGGGCAGGTGTTCAGCGCCGCGGTCGGTAGTGGAGGGACAGTCCTGGCGGTTCGCTGAACGGAGGCAACGGGGGCGCCTCGGCGGCGTTTGTCGCCCGGAGCCTGGTCTGCTCAGCCAACGGCGGCGTAGGTGGCCGCGGCGGCATGATGGACGCCGCTCCGGACTTCTACGCCGGGGGAGCCAGCGGAAGCGGCAACGGAGGTGGCCTGAGCGGAAACGCCCAGGGCGGCGGTGGCGGAGGCGGCGCGGGGTCCGCAGGGAGTGCCCTCGTTTTTCTCGGAGTCAACTCAGATCCCTTCGCCGGAGACGGGGGTAATGGAATTGCCCCCGGATCACTCTCCACGCCTGGACTCTTTTCCGACTTAACCGCCACCTTCTACGGCGGAGGTGGTGGCGGGGGGGTTGCGCCCATCACTCCTGGTGCCGGCAACGCCGGCGCCGGTGGCAGCGGCGGTGGAGGAGCAGGTGCCGGCCGGGTGCCGTCTGCCCCGCTCAACGGCACGGCCAACACCGGAGGAGGAGGCGGTGGTGGGCGCCCCAGCGGAGGTGGCGGTGCCGGCGGATCGGGATACGTCGCCGTGCGCTACGTGGCCGTCGCGCCCGCTCCTACTCCGACTCCTACACCGACTCCTACACCGACCCCGGAACCGACGCCCACGCCCCCGGAGCCCACGCCTCCTGGCCCGACACCCCCCACACCGACTCCCTCGAACGGCTTCACGATCCGCGCCAGCCAGGGCGAGAGCACCGGGACGACGAGCCGGGTCACCGTGCCGGGGCCGGGCGCGCTGCGCCAGCGCGGAACGCGCTCGACCCGCTCCGGGGCCGCCGCCCGCAGCCTAGTGTGCACCGCCTCCAAGAACGTCAGGCGGGCCGGCACCTACACCCTCAAGTGCAAGGCCAACGCAGCAACCCGCAGGGCGCAGCGCAAGGGCGCGGTCCGGGTGCGGCTGAGCACGACGTTCACGCCGACCGGCGGGACGGCACGAACGGTTAGCCGCACGGTCGTGATTCCTCCGAATACGGGCTGACGGCGGAAGCTCCGATGCGACGGGAGAGAGCTGCGACTCCACGCGCCGGGGAGTCTCGGAGGCCGCGAGAGCCGGGTCGGACAGGAAGGGACGAGTGTATCGCGCGCGGCGGCCCGCTTCGAGGAGTCTTCGCAGAACGCTTACGTTTCCTGCCCGCGCGCGACGATGGGGCGGTGGAACGTGCGGTGGACGTCCTGGCCGAGGGCATGGATCGTCACCGTTCCCGTGAGGACACGTCCTGCTGCCCCACCGGGGATCCGCCAGGCGCAGACGGCCGCACCGCCTTCGACGGTCCGGCCGACGACGCGCAGCGTGAGCGCGCCGGCCATGGCGGCGCAGCGGATGGCGGTCGGGATCAGGCGCCGGCC
Organism: Actinomycetota bacterium; assembly: GCA_016870235.1. The sequence goes on from VGCB01000072.1 coordinate 8,839, forward strand.
GCTCCCGGCGTCGATGAAGAGGACGGATGCGCGGGCGACGCTCCCGGCTCGCACGGCGGTGGTGCGTGCGGGCAAGGCGCCGATCGGCTTCCGGAGCTTCGGTGTGGCCGGCGCCGGCAGTGGGAGCGCGGGTGCGGCCGAGTCGCTCGCTTGGCTCGGCGCTGTCGCGCCGC
>VGCB01000073.1 GCA_016870235.1 Actinomycetota bacterium
ACCAAGCGCTCAGATGTCCACCAAAACGGGGCACTCCAGAAAGGCCGTGAGATCTACCAAGTCGAGGAAGCGGAGCTTGAGGCGGCGGTCGACGCCGCTCGCACGTGGGAAGCCAGCGTGCTGCCGAGGATGGTCGAAGCCGCAAGACTGGCGAAGCAGCCATGCAACGGGACCGTGCTCACGCCGGGGGAGATCGAGCGCGAGATGTACAGGGAGCTGCTGCGACTACGGCAGGTCGAGCTGACGGCCAAGCAGGAGCGGGAGCGTATTGAGACCGAGCTTAAGCTCGTCATGCAGGTCGCTTCGGAACTCGGAGGCATCGCGACGTGGAAGAGCGGAACCGCCAGGATCTTCGAGGAAGCCCGCTTCAAGCGCGACAACCCGGAGCTGTACGACGCATACAGTCCCCCGAAGCACACCCGACCTTTCACGGTGCGCTGGTAACGATGACGCCACCGAAGAAGCAAGTCGGAACTCATCCCCAACTCCGGTTTCGAGGGTCCCACTCGCCCTCGGTGCGGCCGGCGAGGATCGGGTCGAGATACTCGGCGGCAGACGCGAACGCCTCGTCGAGTTCTGGCTCCACATCCACTTCGATCGCAAGTCTCCGATACTGCTCGCGCCAGTTCGCGGGCGGCGGCGGAAGGGAGTCCGGCAGCGGCTGCAGTTCGCGCTGTCCGAACGTGGCCTCGAGCGCTCTTTGCAGCGCATCGGCCTCCATCGGTGCTGACCTCGCGATGAGGAGGATGTCGACCAGATCCTTCGGTCGCGTGCTCTCGCGTCCAGACGGTCCGTACTTGCGCGTGTAGGCGTGCACCTTCTCGGCGAGGTGCTGGGAGAGTGGCAGAGCCGGCACGCGGATGCGCTCGATGCCGGCGAATGAAAGGAGGTCGGATGTCTCGACCGTGTCCGGTGTCCACGAGGGCGAGGCGGCGAACCCGACGTCGACGATGAACCGCTCGAAGACGCGGTCGGCGAGCTCGGCCGTGACGTGGAACCTGATTGCCCTGAAGTCGTCGGCGTCGTCGAGGGCGTCGGTTCGTCGAACGATGAAGTTGAAGAAGTCGCCGAGGGCGAGCTGCTGTGCCGCGGCAAAGTCCTCGATCGCCGCTTCCTCGTCGTCGGCTCGGCCGAGATCCATGTCCCTCGTCGGCCGCGTCGTTGCATCGAAGCGGAAGTCGAGCGCGAGCGCGCCCTTCAGAACCCAGCGGTTCGGAGCGACCGCGACGAGCCGGTGGAGAAGGAGTTCGAAGGCGACGCGCTTTCGAAGGCGCGCGACCCCGAGACCGGTTGCGGCCGCCTCGGTCTTGAGCCTGTCCTCGAGCGCCTGGCGGAACGCCGCTGCGGTGGCGTATCTCATCGGTTCGCCACTTCCGAGAGCAGCTCTTCGATGAGGCGTTCCTTCCGACGACGAGCGGCCTCCTGCCTGAGCTGCCGGGCCGTGAGCAGGCCGTCGTTGAGCGCCTGCCGGATGGCCATCGCCGCCTGCTCGGGCTGGAGCTCGTCGACGACGTCGACGAGCGTTCGTGCGGGGGCCGTCAGTGGTAGGCCCTCGCGCCACACGGTCGCGACGTCTTCGTCGTCTGGTCGCGTGTGAAAGACGACACCCGGAGGGCGTCGGAGGCCGCGGTGCCGCCGCGCGACGAGCAGGTGGACCTTGTCCGGGATGTTGTCGCTGAGGTCGAGCAGCGCGAGCGCGCTCGCGTGCGAGAGGATCGCCTTGTCCGTCCCGACACCCATCCACTTCTCGCGCATGTCGTCGTGCTCCGAGGTCGGATACCCCCGGATCCGGTAGAGCCCCCGGCCGATGCGCTCAAAGCGCCCCTGCTCGACGTGGTGGTGCAGCAGCTGGCGGCTGACGCGGTGGCCACGGGCTTGGTGGATGCTGAAGTACCCGCCTTGCTGATAGGCCTCGGCCTCGAGCCCGCGCACATCCGGCGGGTCACTGTCATGCATAAGTAAAGCGTAGCTTTACTTTTCGGAGCCCGAGGCGATGGCCTGCGCGCCTTGCATCGGCGTGCCGCCGTGGTACAGGATCTGCAGCACATCGAGAACGCGGTCGAGCGTCTCGCGCTCGACATAGAGGGTGTCCTCGGCGCTGCTTTCGGGCTCGGCGTGGGAGTAGTCGGCGTCAGCCTCGTCGCGCATGTTCTGAATACGCGCAATCGCTTCCCGGAGCCCTACCTGTCGCGCGGCGGTCTCGTCGATGCTCATTCCTTCATCGTAGGCTCGCGCCCGGCGGCACCACCCGCTACGCGACGGCGGCGGCGAACGACGTGTAGAGCTCGGCCGGCAGGCGCCGCTGGAGCTTCCAGACGAACGCAATCGGCCGGTCACCTTCGTGCCGCACGTATGTGGCGCGCCCAAGGCACCAGAACGCACGGTCAGAGGTTCGCAAGCGAGCGAACAGAACCACGTTCGTCCCTTCCTCTCGCTGGCGGATATACCGCTGGCCGGTGGCGCTGTCGACGCCTGTCGCGGACTGGCTTTCCCAGTGGATGAGTTCCGGGCTGATGGCGTAGTCGCGGTACCGCGTGGTCGGCGAGAAGCCTCCGCTGCTCTTGTCGAGCGTGAAGGCGAAGAGATCCGACTGGGAAGTGGGTTCCCACCAGACCCCTGTCTGCCAGGTCGGTGGCTTCGCACCTTCGCCAACGCCGAACGCGGCCAGGATCTCCGTCCGCGTGTAACGGGAGTGGAGCGCGAGCGGGACGTTGTGGAGGCCGAGCGAGTAATCGAGGTACGCGACGCGCCCGCGCAGCAGTTCGAGCACCTCGACGAGCTCTGCGCGTACCTGCTGGTGAGCCCAGACCTGCGCGACCGCGTCCGCGAGCGGCGTCGACGCAGATCGCGTCGTGAGCGACGCGACGAGCATCCGGAGCAGACGCGCGTCCCGCGGACTGAGCGCTTCGACCGCTGGGGGCTGGTCGTGTCCGAGCAGACGCGCGTACGCCTCGAGCCGCTCATCGTCGTCGATGTGCAGCATCGGTCCTGCGGCACGGAGCAGCGAACGCTCCTCGGGTCCCGCTGGAAGCGTCGAGAGGCCTGTCTCGCGGCGCATCTCCGTCCAGCTGTGGCCGGCCGCGTAGATGTCCTCGAGCTCCAGACCAGTGCTGTCGAGGTAGTCGGCGAGGTTGACGTCGCCGAGCGACCGGAGCTCGTGGCACCGTTCCCGCCAGGTGCTCGGGATCGCCTCGCGGATGCTGCGAAGCACGATCTCTTGCGCCACGGGATCGAGGTCGAAGCTGCAGCCTGCGGGGAGAAACGGGAAGCCGTCGCGAACCTGCCGCTCGACGTCGATGCGGGAGCCTCCGAGGAGCGCCCGCAGCCTCCGGTCGAACCGAAACTCCTTCCGGTGCGTACCAACGAAGTCGAGAACGGTGCACACGCTCTTTCCCTCCGCCCTCCTGAGCCCGCGCCCGAGTTGCTGAAGGAAGAGCGTCGGGCTCTCGGTCGGACGGAGCAGCAGGAGCGTGTCGACGGTCGGGACGTCGATTCCCTCGTTGAAGAGGTCGACGGTGAAGATCGCACGCACCTGCCCCGCGGCCAGGTCGCGAAGTGCGGCTCTGCGCTCTTCCGAGCCGCTCGTTGCGGAGAGGGCGATCGCCGACAGACCGAGCTCTGTGAACCGCTCGGCCATGAAGCGGGCGTGTCCGACGCTCACGCAGTAGCCGAGCGCGCGCATCCGTCCGGGGTCGCCGATCTTCCGCCGGAGTTCTGCTATCACGCGGCGGGCCCACGCGTGATCGGCAGTGAGCACGCCTTCGAGCGCTGCCACGTCGTACCCCTGCCCACGGCGCCACGGGATCTCGCGGAGATCGAGGCCGTCGTGGACGCCGAAGTACGCGAACGGCGCGAGGTACTGCTGATCGATCGCGTCCCAGAGCCTGAGCTCGGCAGCGATCCGCCCATCGAAGTGACGGAGCACGTCGAGGCCGTCAGCCCGTTCCGGTGTTGCGGTGAGCCCGAGCAGCTCGACCGGCCGAAGGTGATCGAGCAGTGCCTCGTACGACGGTGCCGCCGCGTGGTGGAACTCGTCTACGATCACGACGTCGAAGCGTGTCGGGTCCGTGTGCCGGATGTCGGCGCTGTTCAGGCTCTGGATCGACGCGAAGACGTGCTCAAATCGCTCGGGGCGGTGACCGGCCACCCACTTCTCGCCGAAGGCTGCATCGCGTAGCGCGTGCCGGAACGTCGCCCGGCTCTGGTCGAGGATCTCCTCGCGGTGCGCGACAAAGAGGAGTCGACTGCGGGGGAGTTCCTGACGCAGGCGAGCGTAGTCGACTGCCGCCATCACGGTCTTGCCGGTCCCGGTAGCGGCGACGAGCAAGTTTCGGTGGTGCCCCTGATGCCGTGCGAGACCGATGTGCTCCAGCAGCGCCTCCTGGAAGGGTCGTAGCTCCAGCTCGATCGGGCTGAGCAGCGTGGCATCGTCGGCGGCTATCGGCCGCGTGCGCCGCCTGAACTCGTCCGGCTCGTAGGGCGCGAAGTCGCGGCTCTCCCAGTAGCTCGTGAAGACGGCGGTCATCTTCGCGACCGTGTCCGGGTTTCGGGCAGCCGCAACGCGGACGTTCCACTCGAGCCCGGCCACCTGCGCCGAGTGGGTGAGGTTCGAGGAGCCGATGTACGCCGTCGAGTAGCCGCTCTCGCGATGGAAGATCCACGCCTTGGCGTGCAGCCGCGTCGACGACGTGTCGTACGAGACCCTGACCTCGGCACCGAGCTGCTGGAGCTCGTCCAGCGCTCGCGCTTCCGTGCTGTTCGTGTACGTCGTCGTCAAGACGCGCAACGACTTGCCCTCCTCACAATGCCGGCGGAGCGCGTCGGTGAGAGGCCGGACGCCGCTCCAGCGCACGAACGCCATGACCACGTCGATCGCGTCGGAAGAGGGCACCTCAGCCCGGAGCTCGTGACCGACCGCCGGTTCGCCCGGTGCGTTCGTGAACACGGTGGTGTCGAGGAGCGGCGTCAGCGGCCGCTCGATGGCCGGGGCCCGGCCATCCGGCAGACGCTGGAGCTAAGGCGACCAGGACACGTCCGGGATCGACGGGTTCGTCGACGTCGAGATCGAACGTTCCGTCGGTGAGCTCCTTGAGCCGGTGGATGAGCGCAGCAGCCATTCGTACCGCCTCGCTGCTTCGCGTGCCCTCGGGTAAGCGCTCGATCGCTCTCGCAACGATGCCCGCGAGGTGGCGCGATATTCGATCGGATGCCTCGGCATCGCGGAGCTCGGGGACTTCGGCAATGATCGCCGCCTCGTCCAGATCGCTGAGAAGAGCCTCCAGTCCGCGCGTCAGGAGAGCTTCGTGAAGCCCGAGCTTCAATGGTTTAGCGGTCACGTGGCGCCAGTCTCTCAGCCTTGGGATTCTCTGCCAAGGCGACTGAAGTGCGGTGGAACCCGGCCATAGCGTCCCCGTTCGTAACACCGCGACCGGGGACGCTCGAAGCTACTCCATCCTACGGCGGTAGCTCAAGCGCTCCGCTGCCCTCTCGCAGTTCGCCGAAGAAGCGTTCGGCCAGATGAGCGCGGATACGGTCTTGCTCTGGCTGGGGGAGCGTCACGAGATACGCATCGAGCGACGCCAGTTGGAGTTCGACCTGTCGGTTGATCCGTTCCTGTTCGCGATGCCGGCTCGACTCGCTAATCGCGTAACCGGCGAGTGCAGCAAACGGAACGGCGATCGCCGCCTTTGCAAAGAACCGATCAAGCTGGAAGCCCTCTGAGAGACCGTGCACCAAGGCGAAGATCGCCGCGCCGACCTCTCGAACACCGCCGCGAGGATCATCAAGCGACAGCTGCTCGCACGGCAGCCGAACGAGCGCGACCTCGTCTTCCCCTCGCCGCAGGGCGCGATCCTCAACGACGACAACTTCCGCCACTGTCAAGGGGCGCCGAAAAGTGCGCCAGTTTCGGGCAGCGAAATGTGCACCACCGCCCGCTGAGGAGCCTTTGGGCCCGCCGTCCGCCGCACGAAGCTCACCGGCTTCCGCTTCCACGACCTCCGCCACACCTACGCCAAACTGATGGTGGCAGCCGGAGCGCGCCCGAAGTACCTGCAGGCGCAGATGGGGCATTCGTCGATCCGGGTCACGCTCGACCTCTAGGGCCACCTCTTCCCGGACGCAAATCGGGGCGTTTTGACCGCTCTCGACGATCTCATCACCCCATCCACACCCCATCGCAGAAGCGAGCCGAACCATCCGTGGCAACAAAAAGTCCCTGCAAGCAGGGACTTCGAGGACGGGAGCGACGGGACTCGAACCCGCGACCTCCGGCGTGACAGGCCGGCGTTCTAACCAACTGAACTACGCCCCCGGGAGCGCGGGTCAGTGTAGCGGCGGCGGGGTCAGGGGTGCCCCTTCCTGTGCCCGTTCGCGATGTTCTGGCCTCTCGATAGCGGCGGCCTCGACCTTCGGCGCCCGATCCGGACCGTACCCTTGGGTCGATGTCCTGGCTCGATCTCGCTGCGATCGTGGTCATCGGTCTCTCGGCGCTCTCCGGGTTCCGCCGGGGGCTGCTCGTCGGCGTCCTCTCGCTCGTCGGGCTCGTCGTCGGCGCGATCGTGGGATCGCGGATCGCACCGTCGATTCTCGGTCAGGCCGACTCGCGCTTCGTCCCGCTGATCGCGCTCGGCGGAGCCGTCGTCGGCTCCTTCCTCGCGCAGGCGGCCTTCGCGCTCGCAGGCCGCCGCGTCCGCACGCTGCTGATCGCGCTGCCGCCGCTCAAGGCGCTCGACCACGTGCTCGGCTTCTTCCTCGGCGCCGCGACCGGGCTCGCGTTCTGCTGGGTTGTCGGTGCCGTGATGCTCTACCTCCCCGGCCAGGCGGGGCTGCGCGAGACGGCACAGCGGTCGAGTGTCCTCTCGACCCTCAACGAGTACCTGCCCCCGGCGAAGTTGATGGAGACGCTCGCCCGCTCCGACCCCTTCGCGATGCTCGCGGGGCCCGAGGCGAGCGTCGGCCCTCCCAACCCGGACGTCGTCGACGCGAACGGCGTCAGGCGCGCTCGGCCGAGCGTCCTCCGGGTGCGTGGGTACGCCTGCGGGCTCGGCGTCGAGGGCTCGGGCTGGATCGCGGGGCCCGGCGTGGTCGTCACGGCGGCTCACGTCGTCGCGGGGCTCGAAGAGGTGTTCCTCGATCGGAACGACGGCGCCAGGCCCGTCATCGGACGGGTCGTGGCGTTCGACCAGAAGAACGACCTGGCCGTCGTTCGCGCTCCTCGCCTCGAAGGGGCGGCCCTCCGGTTGGGCGACCCGGAGTCCGGCACGCCCGTGGCGCTGCTCGGCTTCCCCGGCAACGGGCCCTACCAGTCGACCGCCGCGCGGATCGGCCAGGACGTGACGTTCCTCAGCCGCGACGCCTACGGCAACTTCCCCGTGACCCGCACGGTGACGACGATCAGAGGCGTCGTCGAGCCGGGGAACTCGGGTGGGCCGGCCGTCACTGCGGCCGGCGAGGTCGTCACCACGGTATTCGGCGCCCGGGTCGGCGGGCGCGGAAGCGGCTACGGGGTGCCGAACGGCAACGTCCGGCGGCTGCTCGCGAGCGCCGGCGACGAGATCATCAAGTCCGCCTGTGCCGCGGACTGATCGCCCTCAGCGCGCGAAGAGCGCGAGCGTCGACTCCGGCTGCCGGAACGGCGGGATCACGTAGACGCCCGCCACCCGCCCGCGCGCCTCGTCCATGAGCCGCCGGGCGAGCTCGAGCCCGCGGGCCGGCGCGTCCGCACTTGCGTCGCGTAGCGCCGCGAGGACGGGATCCGGCACGACGATGCCCGGCACCTCGTTGTGGAGGTGCAGCGCCATCCGGTGGCTCGTGACGTGGAAGACGCCGAGCAGCACCGGGATCGGCCAGCTGCCGCCGAGCAGCTCGAGAAACCGGTCGAGCGGCTCGAGGTCGAACAGCGACTGCGTCATCGCGAACCGCGCTCCGAGCTCGATCTTCTGCCGGAACCGGTCGAGCTCGAGCCCGATGTCGTCCGCGGTCGGGTTCACGGCGACCCCGAGATGGAACGACGTCGGCGCGTCGATCGCGCGGCCGTTCCAGTCCTCGCCGCGGTTCAGCTGCGAGACGATCCGGCAGAGCCCGAGCGCGTCGACCTCGTAGACCCCTGCGTTCGACGCGAAGCCCGCCGTCGTCGGCGGATCGCCCGTGATCGCCAGCACGTTCCGGATCCCCTCCGCGTGCGCCCCGAGCAGCAGCGACTCGATCCCGGTGATGCTGAGATCGCGCGGCGTCAGGTGCGGGATCGTCTCGATCCCGGTCGCGCGCTCGATCGCGATCGACGCCATCAGCGAGTTGATCCGTGCGCGGTTCTTCGTCGTGTCGTTCACGTCGACCCAGCCGACCGCCCCGGTCGCGACCGAGCGCGCCGCGAGGTCGATCATCGCCGCCGGGTTCGCCCCCGTGGGCGGGTCGAGCTCCAGCGACACCACCCACTCGCCGGCCTCGAACGCCTGCTCGAGCCGCGTCTTCGCCGCCGGCGCCTGCTGCACAACATGGGCGACCCGTTCGCGGACGGCGATCGGCTCGCTCGGCGCCCGCCCCTGCTCGAGCGCCGTCCGGATCGCCGCGATCTGCGCCACGGTCGTGCCGCAGCAGCCGCCGATCAGGCCGGCGCCGAGCGACCGGGCGGTCGCCGCGAAGTCCGCGAAGTAGTCCGGGGTGCCATGGGGGTACGAGACCCGTCCCCCGACCCGTCCCGCCTCGCCGATGTTCGGCTTCGCCGCGAGCGGGACGCCGTGGCCCGCCATCTCGGCCAGGGCGAGCAGGGCGGCGTGCGGCCCGGTGCCGCAGTTCGCGCCGATCGCGGCGATGCCGAGAGCGGCGAGCTCTGCTCCCGCAGTCGCGGCGGGCACGCCGGCGAGCGACCCCTCCTCGTCGAAGGTCATCATCGCCACGATCGGGAGCGACGAGACCGAGCGGATTGCGTCGACGGCGATGACGACCTCCTCGAGGTCGAAGAAC
>VGCB01000074.1 GCA_016870235.1 Actinomycetota bacterium
GTACCTGCTGATCGAGGCCTGCTGTCCCGGCTGCGGGACGCTCCTCGACACCGACGTCGCGGTGGGCGACGACCCGCCGCTCCACGACCTCGTTCGCTCCTGGTGATCGCCGCCGCCGAGATCCCCGAGACGCTCAACCTCGCATCGTGGTTCCTCGACCGAAACGTCGAGGAGGGACGGGGCGATCGGATCGCGCTCCGGACGCCCGGCGGTGACGTGACGTACGCCGAGCTGGCCGAGCTGACGAACCGCACCGGCCACGTGCTGCGCGACCTCGGCGTCCGCCCCGGCGACCGCGTCCTGCTCGCGCTCTCCGACTCGGTCGAGTTCGTCGCCGCCTGGTTCGCCGCGCTCAAGATCGGCGCCGTCGTCGCCGAGGTCTACACCTTCCTCAACGAGAAGGACTACGCCTACTACGTCGGCTACACCGAGGCGCGCGTGGTCGTCGTGGACGAGACGACCCGGGCGAAGGTCGGCGCCAACTCGCACCACACCGCGCGCCTCGTCGTCTCACCGACGCACCCGCTCACCTCCGGCGAGCACGACTTCGCAACCTTGACCTCCCGAGCCCCGTCTCGACTCTCCCCGTATCCGACGAGGCGCGACGGAGTCGCGCTCTGGAAGTTCACGACCGGCTCGACCGGCAGTCCGAAGGCGGCCGTCCACCGCTCGCGCGACCCGCTCCTCCTCCACCACAGCTACGCGATCGGTGTCCTCGGCCTGCGGGCCGACGACGTCGTGCTGCCGATCCCGAAGCTCTTCTTCGGATACGCCCGCGATCTGACGGCGCTGTTCCCGTTCGGCGTCGGCGCCTCCGGCGTCGTCTTCCCCGACCGGACGACGCCCGAGCGGATCTTCGAGCTTGTCGCCGCTCACCGGCCGACGGTCCTCGTGCAGGTGCCGACGATGATGGCGGCGATGGCCGCGCACCCCGACGCGCAGGCGCAGGACTTCTCCTCCCTCCGGCTCACGATCTCGTCGGGCGAGACGCTGCCGGCGGAGCTCCACCGGCGCTGGGTGGAGACGTTCGGCGGCGAGGTGCTCGAGGGGATCGGCTCGTCGGAGGCCTACCACATCTATCTCTCGAACCGTCCCGGAGCGACCCGACCGGGGACGGTGGGCATCCCGGTCCCGGGCGTCAGGGCGTGCCTCGTCGACGAGGAAGGCGTCGAGGTCGCCGAGCACGAGATCGGCGAGCTGCACCTCGACACCGAAGCGGCGGCGATCGGCTACCACGGCGACCCCGAGAAGACGGCGCGGACATTTGCGGGGACCGTAATCCGTACCGGCGACCTCTTCGAGCGTGACGGCGATGGCTATCACGCCTACCGCGGCCGTCGTGACGACCTCGTCAAGGTCGGTGGCATCTGGGTCGCCCCCATCGAGATCGAGGCGTGTCTCCTCGAGCACGCGGCTGTCGCGGAGGCAGCGGTCGTGGCCGTCGAGCGTGAGGGGCTCACGATCACGCGCGCCCACGTCGTCGCGGTCGAGAGCGCAGGCGACGCGATCGAACGCGACCTCCTCACCTTCGTACGATCACGACTTGCGCCGCACAAGGCGCCTCGCGAGCTCGTCCTCGTCGATTCACTGCCGCGGACGCCAAACGGAAAGATCGACAGGAAAGCCATAGTGCGGGCGGGAGGCATGGGAGCGAATGAGTCGTCCTGACCGCCAGCACTACGTCGTCGGCATCGACATCGGCGGGACGTGCACCGACTGCGTCGTCGTCGACGCCGCGGGCTCGGTGACGCTGGCGAAGGCGTTCTCGACTCCGCCCGACTTCCAGCACGGGATCGTCGACGCGCTCGGCGTCGCCGCGACCGAGCTGGGGATCTCGACCGCCGAGCTGCTTGCGGCGACGCGCCTCTTCCTCCACTCGACGACGGTGGCCGAGAACGCCGTCGTCGACGGCACGCTCGCCACCGCCGGCGTGATCACGACGGCCGGTTTCGAGGACACGCTCTTCGCGATGCGCGGGGGCTACGGCCGCTGGAGCGGGCTCACCGAGGACGAGAAGCGGAATCCGATCGAGACCGAGAAGCCCGAGCCGATCGTTCCGCGGAGCCTCGTCCGCGGGATCGCCGAGCGCGCCGACGCGACCGGCAACGTCCACCGGGCGCCGGCGGAGGCCGAGCTCGAGGAGGCCGTCCGGCAGCTCGTCGAGGCAGGCGTCGAGGCGGTCGGCGTCAGCTTCCTCTGGTCGTTCGTGAACCCGGCGGCGGAGGAGCTCGCGGCGCGGGTGGCGCGGCGGGTCGCCCCGGGCGTGTTCCTGACGCTCTCGCACAAGATCGCACCGGTCGTGGGCGAGTACGAGCGCACCTCGACCGTGGCCCTGAACGCGCGCCTCGGCCCGGTCGTCCGCCGGTACCTGGACGACCTCCGAGCCCAGCTGACCGGCCTCGGCTTCGATGGCATCCTGCTCGTCGCGCAGGCGCACGGCGGCCTCCTGCCCGTCGACGAGGCGGCCGAGCGGCCGGTCGGGATGATCGAGTCCGGCCCCGTCAGCGGGCTCGTCGGCTCCCGCGCGCTCGGCGAGCTGATCGGCTCGAAGGACATCATCGCGGCCGACATCGGCGGCACGACCTTCAAGGTCGGCGTCGTCCGCGACGGCCGGCTCGACTACCAGCGCGAGTCGATGGTCCTCCGCCACCACTACGCGCTCCCGAAGATGGACGTCGTCTCGCTGGGCCTCGCCGGCGGCTCGATCGTCTCGGTCGACCCCCGCTCCGGCGTGCCGCGCCTCGGCCCACGGAGCGCCGGCTCGTACCCGGGGCCCGTCTGCTACGGGCACGGCGGCAACGAGCCGACGGTGACCGACGTGGACGCGATCCTCGGCTACCTGAACGCCGACTTCTTCCTCGGCGGCCGCGCCGGCCTCGACGTCGACGCCTCGCGCCGCGCCTTCGAGGAGCAGGTCGCGCGGCCGCTCGGTCTCGAGGTCGAGGAGGCGGCGCCGCGGATCTACCGCTTCGCGAACGAGCGGTTCTTCGACCTCCTTCACAAGGTCACGGTGCAGCGCGGCCTCGACCCGCGGCGGTTCGCGCTCTTCTCCTTCGGCGGCACGGCGGGCATGCACGCGGCCGCCTACGGCGAGGAGCTCGGCGTCGCGCGCATCGTCATCCCCCACTCCGCGTCCGTGCACGGCGCCTTCGGCCTCGTCACCTCCGACGTGGTGCACGAGCAGCAGACGACTCAGCCGCTGCGGGCGCCCGTCGACACGACGACGCTGGCCGAGCTCTTCGACGGCCTGCGGGCGAAGGTGGTCGCGCAGCTCGAAGCCGAGGGCTTCGGCAGCGACCGGATCGCCCTCACCCGGTCGATCGACATGCGCTACCGGCGCCAGGTGCACATCCTCACCGTCCAGATGCCCGAGGGCGACGGGCCGATCACGGCCGATCTCGTCGCGCGAACCGTCGAGCTCTTCGAGGAGCAGTACCGGGAGCGCTACGGCCCCGAGTCGGCCTACCGCGAGGCCGGGATCGAGCTCGTCTCGTACCGGCTGCGCGGCGCCGGCATCGTCGAGCGGCCCGACTTCCGCAGCGAGGAGACGGCCACGACGGACGCGTCGGGCGCCGTCGTCCGCACCGTCCGCGCCTGGGTCGACCGCGCGGGCGCCTGGCAGGACGTCTCCGGCTACGACTTCGAGCGTCTCGTGCCCGGGAACGAGGTGCCCGGCCCGGCCGTGGTCTGGACGCCGATCACGACGCTCGTCGTCCCCCCGAGCCGGACGGCCCGGATCGACGCGTTTCGCAACGTCGTCATCAACCTGGGCACGTCGGCAGCCGGCGCCAACAATCCGCCTTGATCCGGCGTCAGATGGTCATCGACGAACGACGCAAGGGGAGGTACATCGGGAAGGAGCGTGGCCTTTCCATCGGCCGCAGCGCGTGGTATGTTCGTGCCTCGATGAAGGTTGACATGTCACGGCGGCCGAGGGCGGCCGGCACGTTGCAAGGACGGTACGACATCGGCCATCCAAGAGGATGGGCACCCGTTTCCGGGAGGAGGGACTGCATGAAGGGAAGGACGGCAGCAATCGGCCTCGCAGCCTTCGTCGTCACGCTCGTGGCGGCGATCGCGGCGTCCGCAGGGACGCAGGCCGACGCGAAGATCGTGATCGGCAACATCCCGCCGGTGATCGCGAACCCGACGATCAAGGCGATGGATCAGGGCATCAAGAACCAGGCGAAGAAGCTCGGCATGTCGGCCGAGACGATCGGCGGCGAGTTCGATCCGCAGGCCCAGATCGTGGCGATGGACGCGGCGATCCAGAAGAAGGTCAGCGCGATCTCGATCTGGCCGCTCGATCCGAAGGGCATCGCGCCCTCGATCGCCAAGGCGAAGGCTGCGGGCATCCCGGTCTTCACGCTCTGGTCCCGCGGGATCCCGAACATCACCGCGAACTTCCAGTACGACGACTACGAGACTGCCGTCACGATCGCGAAGTTGGCCGCGGCCGAGCTCAAGAAGCAGGGCAAGCCCTGCAACGTCGGCATCATTCAGGGGATCCCGGTCGTGACGATCCTGAAGACCCGGAACGACGGGCTTGCCGCGGGCGCGAACGCCGCGGGCTGCAAGATCCTCGAGCAGACCGTGAACACGAAGGACAACTCGGACGGTGCACAGCCGATCGCGTCGGCCTGGAAGGCGAAGCACGGCGGCGACATGACGGCCGTGCTCACCTACAACGACCCGAGCGCAATGGGCGCCCTCGCCACGGTCGGCGGCGACTTCCAGCCGCTGGTCACCGGCTTCAACGGCGACTCCATCGCCGTCGACGCGCTGAAGGCGAAGCGGCTGTTCGCCTCCGCGGCGGCACCGAACGTCGAGATCGGGAACACGATCGCCTGGGTCGTCCACCAGATGCTCGTGCTGAAGAAGAAGAACGTCCCGAACGACTACCAGTTCAAGTACGAGATCCTGACGCAGCAGAACATCACCAAGTACGTCCCCTTCGAGACGCGCAACAAGTCGGCGGAGACGATCGCCGGCGTGACGAAGAAGGGCAAGCTCGCCTACGTCACGATCAAGCCCGACTACGCGGCGGCGCTCAAGAAGTAGCGCGGTGCCGCGAGGAGCACGGTGCGGCGCCCTCCGGGGCGCCGCACCGCCTTCCGGGCCCTCACCGAGACCATGCTCGAGGCCAAGCAGATCTCCAAGACGTTCGGGGTCACGCGCGCGCTGGTCGACGTCGACTTCTCGGTCGGCGCCGGCGAGATCGTCGCGCTCGCCGGTGAGAACGGCTCCGGGAAGTCCACCCTGGCCAAGATCGTCGCGGGCGCGCTCGCGCCCGACAGCGGCACGATCACGATCGACGGCGACGAGCAGCGCTTCGGTCGCCCGCGTGACGCCCTCGACCGCGGGATCGCGCTCGTCGCCCAGGAGCCGACGGCCTGCCCGGACATGAGCATCGCCGAGAACATCCTGCTCACGCGGCTTCCCCGTCCCCTCTCGCCGTTCAACCGGTTGCGCTACAACGCGCTTGCCCGGCCGATCCTGGAGACCGTCGAGGTCGTCGCCGACCCCGGCGCGCCGTTCTCGTCGCTCAAGGCCGGCGACCGCGAGCTGGTCGAGATCGGCAAGGCCCTCGCCTCCGAGCCCCGCTATGTCATCCTCGACGAGGCGACGAGCCGTCTCGGCGAGGCCGACGTCGCCCGTCTCTTCCGTCTGCTTCGCCGGCTTCGCGAGCAGGGGATGTCGTTCATCCTGATCACCCACCGGCTGCCCGAGATGGTCGAGCTCGCAGATCGCGCGGTCATCCTCCGCGACGGGCGCCGCGTCGGCGAGCTCCAGCGCGAGCAGCTGAACGAGGAGGCGATCGCCTCGATGATGGTCGGTCGCGAGCTCACCGACTACTACCACAAGCGGACGGTGCCGATCGGGAAGCCCATGCTCGAGGTGAGAGACCTCCTGGTCGAGGGCGCGCCCGAGCCGATCAGCTTCGACGTCCGCGCCGGCGAGATCGTGGCTCTCGCCGGGCTGGTCGGAGCCGGCCGCACCGAGGTGCTGGAGACGATCGCGGGCGGCCGCCGGCCTCACGGCGGCACCGTCTCGGTCGACGGCCACACGCTCCCGGCCGGCACTCCGAGGGGCGTGATCGGCTGCGGTGTCACGCTCGTGCCCGAGGAGCGACATCGGCAGGGGCTCAATCTCGTCTCGAACGTCCGCGAGAACGTGGCCATGGGCATGTGGTCGCTCATCCGCGCGAACAAGCGCAGAGAGCAGCAGGCCGCCTACCAGTCCGTCGACCAGATGCGCATCCGCACCGCCGGGATCGAGGCGCCGATCCGCTCGCTCTCGGGCGGCAACCAGCAGAAGGTCGTGATCGGCCGGTGCCTCGCGCGCGATCCGAAGGTGCTCCTGCTCGACGAGCCGACGCGCGGGATCGACGTCGGAGCGAAGGCCGAGGTCTTCAACCTGATCGGCGAGCTGGTCGAGCAGGGTCGGGCGATCCTCCTCGTCACGTCGGATCTGCTCGAGGTGCTCGGGCTCGCGGATCGGATCCTCGTGCTCCACGAGCGGCGCATCGTCGGCGAGCTGTCGCGCGAGAAGGCGTCAGAGGAGAGAATCGCGTTCTTGAGCGGCGGAGGGACACACCAGGATGCAGCCTGAGGCGGAGGCGCAGCAGACCGCGAGCGCCGGCTCCGGCTACCTCGTCAATCGAGCCCAGGAGGCGATCGGCCCGTACATCGGGATCCTGCTGATGCTCGGCGCGCTGATCATCCTCTTCGGCGTCCTCCAGGGCGAGGACTTCATCAACTGGGACAGCCCGAAGAGCATCCTCGCCAACAACGCCATCCTGCTGATCCTCTCCGTGGGACTGACGTTCACGCTGCTCGTCGCAGGGTTCGATCTCTCGATCGCCGGCGTGCTCGCCGTGTCCGGGATCCTCGTCGGCAAGATGCTCACTTCGGGGGTGCCGACGTACCTGGCGATGGTGATCGTCCTCGTCGGCGGCGTCATCTTCGGCTGCCTGGTCACGGGCTTCGCGATCGCGAAGCTCGACCTCAACTTCTTCGTCGTCACGCTTGGCGTGCTGCTCGCGGCGCGGGGCGTCGCGCTCGCCCTCACGAACGGGGAGTCGAAGAGCCTGTTCGAGTACAAGTCGCTGAACACGCTCGGCACCGGGGCGGTCGACGGGTGGTCGTATCTCGGCTTCATCGCGATCGGGATCTTCATCGCCGCCGTGCTCGTCATGCGCTACACGGGCTTCGGGCGCATGATCTACGCCGTCGGCGGCAACACCGAGGCGGCGCGGCTCGCCGGCATCAACGTCGTGTGGGTGCGCATCGCCGCCTACGGGATCTGCGCAGGGCTGGCGGCCTTTGCCGGCTTCCTCCAGGACGGCTACCAGACGTCCGCGAACCCCGACACGCTGAAGGGAATCGAGCTCACGGCCGCCGCAGCCGTGCTCGTCGGCGGAACGAGCTTCGTCGGCGGCGTCGGCACGATGCTCGGCACGTTCCTCGGCGTCGCCTTCATCGGCACGATCAAGTACGGCCTGATCCTCGCCAGCTCGCAGATCAACCAGTACTGGGCCGACGTGATCACGGGCGGCGTGCTCGTGATCTCGGTCGGGATCGACCGCTACCGGCGGCTGCGCAAGTCGAGATGACCGCAGTCGCCGAGATCCTCCCCGGGACGGAGCTCGGATCCGACGAGGAGGAGAAGCCGACATGACCGGGTTCCCGCATCTGTTCGCTCCCGGCGCCATCGGCTCCCTGAGCCTGAAGAACCGGATCCTGAAGGCGCCCCAGTCGACGGCCCTCGGCAACGCGGACGGCACGGTCTCCGACCGCACGATCCGCCACTACCGGGAGCTCGCAAGAGGCGGGGCCGGGCTCGTGATGGTCGAGTACACGTACGTCGACGAGATCGCGAGCAAGTCCGCGCACTGCCAGCTCGGGATCAGCCAGACCGAGCACATCGCCGGGCTCTCGTGGCTGACCGCGACCGTGAAGGAGGAGGGCGCGGCGGTCGGGCTGCAGATCGAGCACTGCGGCCGTCAGAAGTTCCTCGGCACTCCGCCGATGAAGGCCGCCTCCGCGAGGCCGTGGCCGCTCATGTTCGAGCTGACGGGCGTCGTCCCGGAGGTGCTGGACGAGGACGAGATCGCCGGGGTCGTGCAGAGCTTCGGCGACGCCGCCGGCCGCGCCGTGATGGCCGGCTTCGACCTCGTCGAGATCCACGGCGCCCACGGCTACCTGATCACGAACTTCCTCTCCTCGCACACGAACGACCGCACCGACCGCTACGGCGGCCCGCTCGAGAACCGCATGCGCTTCCTCGTCGAAGTCGTGCAGAGCGTCCGCGCGAAGGTGCCGCCCGGGTTCCCGGTCACCGTCCGGCTGAGCGGCTCGGACTACGAGCCCGACGGGATCACGATCGAGGAGACGGTCGAGGTGTGCCGTGTGCTCGAGTCGCTCGGGATCGACGCGATCCACGTCTCCGGCGGCGACCACCACATGATGATCTACCAGGTGAGCCCGATGCTCGTCCCGCGCGGACCGAACGTGTGGGCCGCCGAGGCGATCCGGAAGGCGGTCTCGATCCCCGTCATCGCCTCCGGGTCGCTGACGATGCCCGACTTCGCCGAGTCGGTGCTGGCCGACGGCAAGGCCGACTTCGTCGCGCTCGGGCGGCCGCTGTTCGCCGACCCGCACTGGCCGAACAAGGCCCGCGAGGGCCGTGTCGAGGACATCAGGCCGTGCATCCGCTGCAACGACGGCTGCCTCGCGCGCACGTTCATGCTCTTCCGCTCCGTGCGCTGCACGACCAACCCCGAGCTCGGGCGCGAGGGCGAGCTGCCGATCGAGCCGGCCGCCGTGCGCAAGCGGGTCGCCGTCGTCGGGGGCGGCCCCGCGGGCATGGAGGCGGCGCGCGTGCTCGCCCTGCGCGGCCACGAGGTGACGCTGTTCGAGAGGCGGCGGCTCGGCGGCGCCC
>VGCB01000075.1 GCA_016870235.1 Actinomycetota bacterium
ACGTCTACAACGAGGGCGCGCTGATCTTCCCGTGCGTGAAGGTGCAGGAGGACTACCGCGACGTCGGGGACGTGATCCGGATGGCGCGCGTGCGGATCCGGGTGCCGGACCTGTGGTACGGCGACTTCCTCGCGCTCCTCGGTGCGGCGCGGATCGGGGAGCGCCGCCTGCTCGAGCTGCTTCGCGAGGTCGGCCCGGAGCGGCTCTCGACGTACGAGCGCGACTGGTTCGACTACTCCGAGGAGCGGATGGTCGCGGCAATCCGGCGGATGCCAGCGGGAACGATGAGACGGAGCGGCCGGCACGATCCGGTGCCGGGGATGCCGGACGGGGTGCCCGTCAACGTGGCGGTGACGGTCGACCCGGAGGAGGCGCGGATCGAGGTCGACCTGCGCGACAACCTCGACTGCCAGCCGTGCGGGCTCAACCTGACCGAGGCGACGGCGCGGACGGCGGCGATGATGGGCGTCTTCACCGGGCTCGGCTCGGTCGTCCCGCTCAACGCGGGCGCCTTCCGCCGTCTTCGCGTCCTTTTACGCGACAACTGCGTCGTCGGCATCCCCCGACATCCGACGAGCTGCTCGGCCGCGACGACCGACCTGTCGGAGCTGACCGCCGGCCTCGTCGCGCTCGCGCTCGGCGACCTGGGGGAAGGGTTCGGCCTGGCGCAGGTCGGGCGGGCGCAGCCGACGTCGATGTCGGTGATCTCCGGTCGCGATCCGCGCCAGGACGGGGCGCCGTTCGTGAACCAGCTCGTCCTCGCCGTCACCGGCGGCGCGGGTGGTCCGGCGGCGGACGGCTGGCTGACGATCCTCGGGATCGGCGCCGCCGGGTTCCTCTTCCGCGACAGCGTCGAGATCGACGAGATGAAATACCCGCTCGTCGTGCACGAACAGCGGATCGTCCCGGACAGCGAGGGTGCCGGCCGGTTCCGCGGCTCCCCGGGCGCGCGTGTCTCGTTCGGGCCGATCGAGGGCTGCACGCTCGACGTCATGTACCTGAGCGACGGCACGGTCAACGCCTCGGAGGGCGTCCGCGGCGGTCTCGACGGCGGCCGCGCGTCGCAGAGGAAGGTCGCGGTCGACGGGGCCGTGTCGGACGAGCTCGGGTCGTACGCGCTGGTCCGGCTCGAGCCCGGCGAGACCCTAGTGGGGCACACGTGCGGGGGCGGAGGCTACGGGCCACCCTCGGAGCGCGACCCGGAGCGCGTTGCCGCCGACGTGCGCGAGGGCTGGGTCAGCGCCGAGCGCGCACGCGAGGTGTACGGCGTCGAGCTCGGTGCGGACGGCCGTCCCGATGCGCCGGCGACGGCGGCGCGACGATCAGCCTTGCGTCCGGGCGTCTGACTCAGCGCCCGGCGGGCGGAGTGCGCTGAGCGCGCGCGGATCCCCTCACCACCCGCGCGCGCTCACTGCAGCTGCACCCCCGTAGCCGGCGCGCCTCCGGCGCGATCCCTGGGCGGTCGAGACGCCGTGCGAGCCGCGCGCCGTGGCGCTTCTCGCATGCTGGCACCTGCAGGCGATCCGACCGTCGCATGCCGCCATGGTCCCCGCGAGTCGGCCTGTTGTCAAGCTCGAAAGGGGGATCTCGCAGATGCGGCCGTCGCGGCGGATCGCATGTTGATCAGGCTCGGATCTGCGGTTGAACGAGGCGTCCGGCGCGGCTGGCTACGCGGGGCGCGCGGGCCGAGACGCCGTCGGCCTGAAGCCCGACGCGGCGCCGAAGCTCGTTGCGACGGGGCGTGCCGTCGTCACGGCTCGGGCTCGAGTGCCAGGGCCTCGGACGGATCGGCGCATCCGGGGGCGATGGGCACGGGATCGAGGATCCCGTGCCCATCGCGATGACGCTCAGACTGCTTGGATGTCTGCGACTACGAGCAGCCCGTGTTCGTGCCGCAGTCGCGGCACGTGTAACACGACCCGGTGCGCACCATGCGGCCGCCGCAGCGGGCGCACTCGACCGCGTCCTCCCAGCTGTTGAAGAGCGCGGTCTGGCCGGGAGGCGCCGTCGGTGCGGACGGCACGACGGGCAGCGGCTCGCCGGAGTACTGCGCCGCGAGCCGGGCTTTCACCTCGGGCGTGAGGATGCCGGCCTCCTCCATCTGCTCCGGCGAGAGGAACTTCTTGCCGAACCAGCGGAAGATGTAGTCGACGATCGACTTCGCGGTGCGGATGTCCGCGTCGTTCGTCAGCCCCGACGGCTCAAACCGCAGGTGCGACAGCTTCGACACATAGACCTCCGGCGGCACGCCGTACTGGAGGCCCATGGAGACCGCGATCATCAGCGAGTTCATGAGGCCGGCCATCGTCGTGCCGTCCTTGGCGATGTCGACGAAGATGTCGCCCGGCGTGCCGTCCTCGTAGAGGCCGACGTGGATGTAGCCCTCGTAGTCGCCGACGCGGAACTTGCGGCCGACCTCGGTGCGGTCCTCGGGCAGCCGCCGCCGCTGCGGCACGTGCGCGACGACGGGAGCGCCGCCGGCGAGACCCATCTGCCCGCCCGCGGCCCTGTCGCCCGACGAGGCGAGCGGCTGTGCGACCTTGCAGTTGTCCCGGTAGATCGCGATCGCCTTGACGCCGAGCTGCCACGCCTCGATCAGGAGCTGCGACACCTCCTCGACCGTCGTCTGCTCGGGCAGGTTCACCGTGTTGTGGTTGACGATCCCGTTTCCGACGAACGCGTGTGTCACCGGGACGGACACGTCGTACACCTCGCGGATGCCCGCCTCGACGACGGTTGCGACGGGGCTGAAGTGGAGGTTCCGCTCGAGCACGAGCTGGAGCCAGCCGGGAAGCTCGACACCATCGACCGTCGCGACGGCCTCGAGGGACGATCGGCTCACGCCCGTCGTGCGCGGGTCGAGGAGGTGGCGGAAGCGGGCGGCCTTGCCTGTGCCTGCCCCTGATCTCCCGCTCCGGCCGCGCGGGATCAGATCGTAGAGTGCGGTGCCGGTGACGCCGGGGACGAGGTCTGCCGTCCCCGCTCCGACCGACTGCGCGAGCAGTGTGGCCGCGCGGGCCCGCTTGTGCGCCTCGGGGAAGTCGAGGAGACCGACGAGACGCTGAGCGTGGGAGCCGTGCGCGTAGACCTCGTCGAACGACTTGTCGTATTCGGCGGTGTACTTCGTAATGCGGTTGTGGACGACGCCGAGGTTGGTGAGAACCGCCTGAAGGTCGTCGAGCAGTCCACGCGAGGCGACACAGATCGCCCACTTCGGCAGGCTTGCGGGGAGGTAGGAGTCGAGGCTGAGGCCCTCCAGAAATCGAAGCACCATCGAGCGCGGGGATCGAAGCACCGCATCCGGGATTCGCTTCGACTCCGAGCGGTCGCCGCAGCCGAGGTAGTCGAGGAACTCGACGAGCGTCTTCGAGCTCAGCTCGACCGAAGGGCACTTGCCCTCTTGACGGGCGACGCGCGGGACGATCCCGAAGAGGGTCTCGGAGAGATCCACGAGCCGGGAGAGGACGGAATCGTCGGCGTTCGCGATCCGCACCGTGTGATTCGTCCGCGAGATGTGACCTTCCGCCACGTACGCGCCGAGGAAGAACGCGAGTTCGTCGGACATCGACGCCGGGACGTCGATCCGCTTCTGGCTCCCGTACGGGATGCTCGCAACGAAGTCGTGGAAGCTCGCCGGGTCTCGAGCCCACAAATCGTCCCCGTACTGGGTTGCGACCTGATCGCCCGGCTCGATCTCCGCGAGCATCTTCCACGCGAGCTCGCCGTCCGCAGCGACGAGGAGCCGGTGGTTGGGAGTGCCGACGATCCGATGCCCCGAGCCGAGGACGACCTCGATCGTCTCGCGCTCTCCTCCGTAGTAGAAGGCGTCAGTCTCGCGAAGGCCGTCCAGTGAGGCGAGCGGGAGGCGGAGCTCCCGGAACGAGTCGGCATGCTCGTCCTGACGGAGGCTGCCGATCCGGACAAGGCCGTCTGCGGTCGAGACCAGTGTCTCCGCCGTGACGCACTTCGAGATCGCGCCCGAGATGAACGGCTGCACCGCGCCCATCATCTTCACATGCCCCATGTAGTGGATCGCCCGCTCGCCGATCGCGCAGTCGAACACGGGGTAGTGCTCGGGCTTCAGGTACGGGGCGCCGATCACGCTTCCCCGATCGTCGACGAACGCGACGACCTCGGCCGTCTCGTTCGGGGAGTACCCGAGCTCGGTCAGCGCCATCGGCACGGTCCTGTTGACGATCGTGATCTCACCGCCGCCGACGAGCTTCTTCGACTTCACGAGCGAGAAGTCGGGCTCCACGCCGGTCGTGTCGCAATCCATCATGAAGCTGATCGTCCCGGTCGGGGCGAGCACCGTCGCCTGCGCGTTCCGGAAGCCGTAGGCCTCGCCGATCTCGAGCGCCTCGTCCCACGCACGCCGCGCGCCGGTGAGGAGGTCGGCGGGCACGGAGTCCGAGTGCTGGATGTTCCCGACCGAGGCCCGGTGCTTCGCGATCACGCCCAGCATCGCCGCCGCGTTCTCGCGGTAGCCCGCGTGCGGGCCCATGCGGCGAGAGACCTCGGCCGACTTGCGGTAGGCCCGGCCCGTCATCAGGGCGGTGATCGCGGCCGCGTAGGCGCGACCCTCGTCGGAGTCGTACGGCAGCCCGCGCGCCATCAGCAGCGCGCCGAGGTTCGCGTAGCCGAGGCCGAGCTGGCGGAAGCGCAGCGCGTTCCGCCCGATCTCGGGCGTCGGGTACGACGAGTAGCCGACGACGATCTCCTGGGCGAGGAACATCACGTCGACCGCGTGCTCGAACATCTCGACGTCGAACTCTCCGTCTTCGCGGCGGAACTTGAGCAAATTCAACGAGGAGAGATTGCACGCCGAATCGTCGATGTGCATGTATTCACTGCAGGGGTTCGATGCGTTGATCCGTCCCGTATTCGGAGACGTATGCCAAGCGTTGATCGTCGTGTCGTACTGCACCCCGGGATCCGCGCACTCCCAGGCCGCCGCCGCGATGTCCTTCATCAGCGCGCGCGCGTCGACCGACTCGATCACCGTGCCGTCGGTGCGGGCGGTGAGGTTCCACTGCTTGCCCTCGACGACCGCCTCCATGAACGCGTCGGTCACGCGCACCGAGTTGTTCGCGTTCTGGTACTGGATCGAGGCCCAGTCGGGCGAGTCGAGCGACATGTCGTACCCGGCCGCCTCGAGGACGCGCGCCTTGCGCTCCTCCTTCGCCTTGCACCAGATGAACTCGTCGACGTCGGGATGGTCGACGTCGAGGACGACCATCTTCGCGGCGCGACGCGTCTTGCCGCCCGACTTGATCGTGCCCGCCGAGGCGTCGGCGCCGCGCATGAACGACACCGGGCCGGAGGCATAGCCGCCCTTCGACAGCTGCTCCTTCGAGGAGCGCACCTTCGAGAGGTTGAGGCCCGAGCCGGAGCCGCCACGGAAGATGACGCCCTCGCGGCGGATCCAGTCGAGGATCGACTCCATCGAGTCGTCGATCGAGAGGATGAAGCAGTTGTGGACGGCGACGTTGTTCGACAGGTACTCACCCGACTCCGTCTGGATGTCGAAGACCTCCTGCACGCCGACGCTCTCGATCGAGACGATCTCCTCCTCTCGCAGGTCGGGACACCGCTTCTGCCCTCGCAGGCCGAGAGAGTCGAGGAGCTTCCGCTGCTTGTCGCCGCTCAGGAAGCCGACGATCTCGGCGAACCGGGCACGCTCCGAGCCGATGCTGATCTGCACCTCGTGGAGGTCGTGCCGATCGTCGCGGCGCTCGTTCTTCCGGAGCCGGCGTGAGTAGATCCCGATCGTGTTGAGGAGCAGCTGGATGTCCTCCGTCCAGCGCTCTCCGATCACCGCCACGGCAACCCGTCCGCGCTCGGATGACTCGTCGCGCTGCACCGTCACGTAGCCGTCGGCCTGGAAGACGCTTCGGAGGTAGGCCGCGATCTCGCCGTGCGACGCCGTCCAGAGCCGGTCGGGAACGCGTATCTCGGTTCCTCGCGGCTGGAGCTGCCACGCCTCGACGAACTCGCGCAAGGTCTCGCCATAGAGGCGGATCCGCCGGCAGCTCAGCGTCTCGTCGACGGTCTCGACGGTTCGCTCGTGACGGTGAACGTCGGGGAAGACGACGTCGATGTGCTCGGTGACCCACGCGTGCTCCTCGTCGGTCGCGACGATGAACTCGATCGTCAGCGACCGGTTCGCGCCTGCGTACTGTCCGACGAAGCCGTCCGCCTGCAGCCAGCCCGCGAGCGCGGCCTCCGAGACCGCGCGCCGATCATCCACGAAGACCGGCTCCTCGGCAGGCTCCATCCCTGGGGCACCCACAAGCACGCCCACCGGGGCGGCCACCTTTGCCCGATGGGGGTGGAGATGCATCCGCATCCCGACCTCGAGCTCGTCGACGCGGAGCCAGGCGGGAGACGTGCGGCGCTCGCGGACGGCCTTCACGACGTGATCGCCCGTGGCCTCGACGAAGTTGCCGTTGCGGAGGGTGACCCGGAAGACCTCCTTGAGCCCGTTCGCCTTGACCGCGACGATGCGGGTCGTTCCGCTCGGGTCGTAGACAGTGCGACCGATCGCCTCCTCCTCGACCAGCCGGCCGATCGGCACCATCCCCTCAGGGGTCGCCACGAGTGCGTGGTGCGGCTGGCAGGCGCTGCATTGAGGGGCCTCTTCGAAGCCGACGTTGAACCACACCGGGGAGTTGAACGACGCGATCTGGTTGACGAGCACGGCCTTCAGCTCCGCGTGGAACGTGTCGGCCTCCTCCTCGCTCGCGAAGTAGCCGCCCTGCCGGCCCCAGCCGGCGATCGTGTCGGCGACGCGGCCGATCATCTCCTTGACCGAGCGCTCGCGCTCCGGCGAGGCCATGCGGCCGCGGAAGTACTTCTGCGAGACGATGTTCGTCGCCGTCTGCGACCAGAACTTGGGGAACTCGACGCTGCGCTGCTCGAACGCGGGGCCGCCCTTGCCGGGGATGATCGCATCGCGGAGCTCCCACTCGATCTCGTCGAACGGGTCGCGACCCTCGATCGTGAAGTACCGGCGCGGCGTGACGGTCGCCTCGGCGTCGACGACGGTGTTCACCACCTCGTCGACCGTCCCCTCGGGTGCTCTCGTTGCGTCCTTCGCGCTTGCCATCGGTGCCTCCCCGGCCTCGTCGACCTTCGTCGTCTCTCGCCTCCCCGGTGTGGGAGCGGACTCGGCATGCTAGGAGGCGTGTCGGACGGACAGCCGGATCCGTCCTTGGTCAAGCGGAAACCCGCAATTTCCGGGCTTTTCGCGTGGGGCCTCTCTCTAGTGTACCGCGCCGCGGCGTCGCTACGGCGCCGACGCCGGGTCTTCCTCCGGCGGGCTCTGATCGCGCATCCGGCGGCTCAGATAGCCGGCGCCACCGGCCGCGAAGAGGAGCACCGCAAGGCCTCCGAGGACGATCAGCGGCACTGGCACCGAGGACGAGTCGGCGCTACCCGCCCCGGGATCGGGCTGCTCGCCGCTGCCGGCGTCCGGGCCGCCGGCGTCGCCACCGACGCTGCCGAACCCGCCGGTGTCGGTCGGATCGCCCGGCTTCGGTCCCGTGTCGGTCGTCTCGGTCGTGCCCGTCGGCGGCTTCCCGGCGCCGCCGCGGCCGGGGTCGGCCTCGTTGCGCTTCGCGAACTGGAGCGCCCGGTCGATGTCGTCCGGCGCCTGCGTGTAGTCGCGCAGGTCGTTCGGCAGGCCCTTGATCGCGTCCGTGTAGCAGGCTATCGGGTACAGGAAGTCGACCCGGGCGTCGGGGTACCAGTCGTCGACGATCGCTTTCGCGCAGTCGCCCGTGCCCGTCCATGTCGGCGGCACCGCCTCGTCGGCCGCCCACGCGGGCACGACGACGGCCAGCGCTGCGAGCGCCGAGAGAAGAAAGCGGATTGCGCGGTAGAGGATGTGCACGGACGGAGGCGCGGGGTCGTCGTACGAAGTCTTGCCACCCCGCGTGATGCGGGCGTGGATGAAGAGTAAACGATTCGTAAGACGGCCCGTCGAGGCGTGCGGCGCTCGCCGGGGCGCCTGTTAGCGTCGACGCGATGCGTGCGTCCGGGATCGAGTGGCGTGCGCTCGTTCTCTCACTCTGCGCCGCGTCCCTCCTCGGCTGGGGGGTGTTCTCGGGTGCCACTCCCGGGATGGCGGAGGTGTTCCTCGTCGGCGCCGCCGCCGCCGTGGCCGCCTGCGTCGCCGCCGTCCTCGTCGGAGCGCCGCGTCTCGGTCGCGCCGGGCTTGCCGTCGTCGCGGCCGTTGTCTGTCTTGTCGCCCTCGCCGCTCTCTCGCTGACGTGGTCGATCGCCCCGGATCGCAGCTGGGACGCCGTCAACCTCGGGCTCGCGTCGCTCGCCTTCCTCGTGCTCGGCGCGCTGGTCTCGGCCGCCGGCGGACGATGGGGCGCTCGTGTCACGCTCGTCGCGATCTCCGCTGTGGTCGTCGCCGCCCTTGTCTGGGCGCTCGCTGGCGTCGTCGTCCCGGCGCTCTTCCCCGAGGGCGATCGGATCGCGCGGCTCCGCGAGCCCCTCGGGCACGCGCCCGCGCTCTCGCTGCTCGCCGGGGCGCTGCTGCCGGTCGCCGGCAGCCTGCTGACGCAGCGTCCGGTCGCCCGGTCGCTCGGGACGCTCCTCGCGTACGGCGCGGTCGTGACGGTGATGCTGACGCAGTCGCGGGCCGGCGTGATCGCCTCCGTCGTCGTGGTGGCGCTCTGGGCCGCGCTCGCGGGCGAGCCGATCCTGCGGATCGCCCGGCTCCTGCCGGCGGTCGTCCCGGCAGTCGTCGTCGGCGCTCTCGCCTTCACGCAGTCGGCGCTCGTCGAGGACGGAAGCGCGCGCGCCGATCGAGAGGACGCCGGCGTCCTCTTCGCGATCGTCGCGCTCGTCGGGGCGGCGATCGCCGTCGGCCTCGAGCTCCGGCTTCCCGTCGAGCGGATC
>VGCB01000076.1 GCA_016870235.1 Actinomycetota bacterium
TTGAGCGGCGAGTCCTCCATCGCGTCGTAGATCGGCTCCTCGTCGAGGCCCCAGACGCCGGTCTTGTTGATGAACCCGCCGAGGTTCGTCGACACGGACACGTCCGGGGCGACGGTGACGAGCCGCTGCCCGACGCCCTCGACGCGCGAGAGGTCGAGCAGGACGCGCCCGAAGGCAGCCTGGGTCGAGACCTTGCCCGGATCCTTGTCGGAGAGCCGCTCGGGGACGTGGTACGTGCGGGGCGTGGGCTGCTCGCCGCGGTCGAGCCGCGCCGCCGCGGCGCGCAGCAGCCGGCCCTCGGCCGTCTCCGGGTCGAAGGCGCTCCACTCGTCGTCGGGCGTGAGCCCGACCTGCGTGCGGAAGCGGTCGACCTGCTCGCCGGAGAGGAGGGCGGAGTGGTTCTGCGGCCGGCCGGCGATCTCGAGCCCGTAGCCCTTGATCGTGTAGGCGAAGATCACGGTCGGGCGGTCGGTGGTCTCCCGGGCTCGTGCGAGCGCGTCGAGGACGTCGCCCAGGTCGTGACCGCCGAGGTCGCGCACGAGCTCCGCGACCTCGCCGCGGTACCCGTCGAGCAGGTGCCCGAGCCGCGCGCGCTCGGCGTCGGCGAGCGTCTCCAGCAGGGTCGCGCGGACGACGTCCTCGCTCGCCCCGAAGAGCGCCTGATACTGCTCGTTCGGCATCTCGTCGATCCGGCGGCGGAGCATGTCGCCGCCGACGCGCGCGTACGCCTCCCGCAGGCGGCGCCCGTACTT
Organism: Actinomycetota bacterium; assembly: GCA_016870235.1. Next base: position 753 of record VGCB01000076.1, read on the forward strand.
GAGCTCGATCACGTCCCAACCGACCGTGCGGAACTGATGCTCGAGCTCCATCGCCTTGATCCCGGGGATGACGCGGTCGAGCGACTGCCGGTTCAGGTCGACGATCCAGAGCACGTTGCCGAGGCGGCGGCCGAGCGGCTCGGTCAGCGCCTCCCAGATGTTGCCCTCGTCGAGCTCCGCGTCTCCGAGCAGCGAGACGAAGCGGCCGCCCGTCGAGGTGCCGAAGTGGGTCTCGACGTACCGGTCGGCGAGCGCGCCCAGCAGCGGGGCCGCCGAGCCGAGGCCGACCGACCCGGTCGAGTAGTCGACGGGGAACGGGTCCTTCGTCCGGCTCGGGTAGCTCTGCAGTCCCTTGAAGTCGCGGAGCCGGGTGAGGTAGGAGCGGTCGAGCCGGCCGAGCAGGTACTCGATCGCGTGCAGGACCGGGGACGCGTGCGGCTTCACGGAGACCCGGTCGCGGGCGTCGAGGTCGGCGAGGTAGAGCGCGGTCATCAGCGTCACCATCGACGCGGAGGACGCCTGGTGGCCGCCGACCTTGAGCTCGTCGCCCTTCGGGCGCTCGCGGTTCGCGTAGTCGACGATGCGCACCGCGAGCCAGAGGATGCGCTGCTCGATCCGCTCGAGCGCGGCGAGATCGACGCCGGAGGAGGGCAGCGTGCTCATCACCGGAGTGTACGAGGCAGGCCCGTCGGGAGCGAGGGTCACGGGACGGGCTCGGCGACGGCCCGGTCGAAGGTGACCCCGAGACCCGGGGTGCCGGCGGGTGCGAGGCGGCCGTCGATCGCGCGCGGCTCGTCGGGGAAGGCCACCCAGAAGATCTGGTCCTCGTCGGGCGGCGGCGGCGGCGGCATGTACTCGAGGTACGGGGTGGCGAGGCTCGTGATCGCGAGGTGGGCGTTGTGGGCGAAGCCGAGATGGGGGACGACGTCGAGACCGAACGCCTCCCCGAGCGCCCAGACACGGCGCGCCTCGGTGATGCCGCCGAGCCGGTTGACGTCGGGCTGCAGGACGTCGACCGCGCCGGCCGTGACGAGCTCTCGGAATCCGTACCGGGTCGCCTCGTGCTCGCCCGCGGCGACCGGCGTGCCCACGGCCGCGCGCACGCGCGCGAGGCCGGCGACGTCGTCGGGGATCACGGGCTCCTCGATCCAGCGGAGCCGGATGCCTGCGTCCTCGATCGCCCGGATCGCCCGGATCGCGTAGCCCGGGTCCCAGCTCATGTAGGCGTCGGCCATCACCTCGACGTCGGGGCCGACCGCCTCCGTCACCGTCCGCACGAGCTCCACGTTCCGGGCGATCCCGCGGCGGCCGTCGGCCGGCCCGTACGGCAGGCGCTGCTTGACGGCCGTGAACCCCTGCGCGACCCAGCCGGCGGCCTCGCGGGCGAGCGCATCGAGATCCTCGGTCGCGTAGAGCCAGCTCGCGTACGCGGGGAGGCTCCGCCGCATGCGGCCGCCGAGGAGGTCGTAGAGCGGCACCCCGAGGCGGCGCGCGTGCAGGTCCCAGAGGGCGATGTCGATTGCGCTGATCGCGTGCAGGACGACGCCGCGCCGGCCGATGTTGAGCGTCGAGCGGCCTCGGGGAGGAGGACGCCGAGGTCCTGGTGCCAGGGGACGCGGGCGGCGAGGAAGCTGCGGGCGCGCTCCGGCCCGAGGAGCCGGCTCGGCGGCTTCATCCGCACGTGCTGGACGGGGTTGCTGACGATCTCGGGGCCGATGATCTCCTCGACGACGTCGAGCAGCCGGTCGTGCGTGAGGAGCCCGAAGACCGCCGGCCCGACGTGGAGCGGCGTGTCCGGGGCGATGTCCTTCTGCGGCAGGCTGATGTCGAACGGCTGGTGGAAGCTCCGGCCCGTCTCGGCGCAGAGCGCGAGCAGCCGCTCGGAGAACGGAAGCCCCGCGTGGAGGTCGCGTGCTCGCCCGTCGCGACCAGGGAGTGGGCGATCCCCGTCGAGGATCTCCTCCCACTCGGCCGCGATCGGCGCGAAGTCGACCTCGGGGTCGAAGACGTCCTCCACGACCGCGTAGCCCTCCTCGAGGAGCTGGGTATGCACGTCGGCGGCGACCGGCGTCATGGGCGCTCTCCCTTCGCGTCTCGACGGAATCGTTTCCAGGTCCGATCGTATCGTGTCTCCCGGCCCTGTGTCCCCCCCGCCGCGCCGGTGCCGCGGTCCGATCCGCCGACCGCCGTCATCGCCGGCGGCAACCAGCTGTTGCTCGGGGCTCCGCGTCGGCCCCCGCCGGGATCAGCGCCCGCCGAGGAAGTCGTCGACGAGGTCGAGGTACTCGGCCACCGGCAGCAGGAACGAGTCGTGACCCCAGGGCGAGGAGATCTCGCGATGGGTGACGTCGCGTCCCGCCGCGCGGAGGACGCGTGCGATCTGCGTGGAGTGCGAGGTCGGGAACCGCCAGTCGCTGTCGAAGCTGACGAGCAGCCACCGCGTTCGGGAGTCGAGCAGCCGGCGGATCGCCGCCGCCTCGTCGGCGAACGGGTCGAAGTAGTCCATCACGCGCGAGAGGTAGAGGTAGGTGTTCGCGTCGAAGCGCTCGAGGAACTTCTGCCCCTGGTGCTCGAGGTAGCTCTCCACCTCGAAGTCGATCCCGAACGTCGGGCGCCCGTCGCCTCGTTGCTCGCGGCCGAACTTCGTCTGCAGCGCCTCCTCGGAGACGTATGTGATGTGGGCGAGCATCCGCGCCACGGACAGCCCGACGTCGGGCCTGCTGCCGCTCCCGTAGTAGTCGCCGCCGGCCCAGTGCTCGTCCTTCATGATCGACGCCCGTGCGACGGCCGAGAGCGCGATGTTCTGCGCGGTCAGCCGCGCGGACGCGCACACGAGAACCGCGTCGTCGATCTCGCCCGGGTGGTCGAGCTCCCACTGCAGCACCTGCATGCCCCCGAGCGAGCCGCCGATCGCGCCCTGCAGCCGCCTGACTCCGAGGTGGCGGAGCAGCGCGCGCTGCACCTCGACGAGGTCGCTCATCGTGGTGAGCGGGAAGCGCAGCCCGTAGGGGCGGTCGCTCCGCGGGTCGGGCGACGACGGCCCGGTCGTGCCCTTGCAGCCGCCGAGCAGGTTCGAGCTGACGACGAAGAGGCGATTCGTGTCGACCGGCTTGCCCGGCCCGATCATCGTGTCCCACCAGCCGACGTGCTCGGGGTCGCCGTGATGCCCGGCCGCGTGCGCGTCGCCGGTGAGCGCGTGGCAGACGACGAACGCGTTCGAGGCGTCCGGCGCGAGCGTGCCGTAGGTCTCGTAGGCGACGTCGAGCGGGCCGAGCGTCTCGCCGGAGGCGAGGACGAACGGGCGCTCCTCCGTGAAGAGGCGCACGGAGCGGGTCTCGACGAGGCCGACGCTGCCGCCTCGCTCGACTCCCGCTCCGAGCGCCTGATGGGTCATCGCCGAGAGCTACACGGCCGCAGGCACGGCCACGGCCAGTGCCTGCTCGATGTCCTCGCGGATGTCGTCGACGTGCTCGATCCCGACCGAGAGCCGCACCGTGTCCTGCGTGACGCCGGAGGCGGCGAGCTCCTCCTCGTTCAGCTGCGAGTGGGTCGTCGAGGCGTTGTGGATCGCGAGGCTCTTCGCGTCGCCGATGTTCGCGAGGTGGCTGAAGAGCTTCAGGCTCTCGATGAACCGGCGGCCGGCCTCGCGGCCGCCCTCGATCCCGAAGGTGACGAGGCCGCCGTAGCCGCCCGAGAGCACCCGGCTCGCGACTGCGTGGTAGTCGTCGGACTCGAGGCCCGGGTAGTAGACCCAGTTGACGCCGGAGTGCGCGGACAGGTGCTCGGCGACCGTGAGCGCGTTCTCGGAGTGCCGCTCCATCCGCAGCGGCAGCGTCTCGAGGCCCTGGAGGAAGAGGAAGGCGTTGAAGGGCGACATCGCCGCGCCGGTGTTCCGCAGGAGCACGGTGCGGACGCGGCCGATGTAGGCGGCCGGGCCGAGCGCGTCCGACCAGACGACGCCGTGGTAGGAGGGGTCGGGCTTCGTCAGGCCCGGGAACCGCTCGGCGTGGGCGACCCAGTCGAACTTCCCGGAGTCGACGATGACGCCGCCGATCGAGGTGCCGTGCCCGCCGATGTACTTGGTCGCGGAGTGGACGGCGACGTCGGCGCCGTGATCGAAGGCACGGCAGAGGATCGGCGTCGGCACGGTGTTGTCGACGATCAGCGGCAGGCCGAGCGCGTGCGCCGCGTCCGCCCATGCCCTCAGGTCGACGACGTTGAGCCGCGGGTTGCCGATCGTCTCCGCGAAGACGAGGGTCGTCTTCTCGTCGACGAGCTCCGCGAGCTTCTCCGGCTCGTCCGGCGAGATCCAGCGCACCTCGATCCCGTACTGGGGCAGAGTGTGCGCGAACAGGTTGTACGTGCCGCCGTACAGCGTCGAGACCGAGACGATGTTGTTGCCCGCCCGGGTCACGTTGAGCACGGAGTAGGCGACGGCCGCCTGCCCCGACGCGGTCGCGCACGCGGCGATCCCACCTTCGAGCGCCGCCATCCGCTGCTCGAAGACATCCCACGTCGGGTTCATGATCCGCGTGTAGATGTTCCCGGGCACGGCGAGCGCGAAGAGATCGGCGGCGTGCTGGGTGTCGTCGAACACGTACGACGTCGTCTGGTAGATCGGCACCGCCCGCGACTTCGTCGTCGGGTCCGGCACCTGGCCGCCGTGGAGCGCGATCGTCTCCGGCCTGTGGTCGCTCATGTCGCTCCTTCCCGCCGGGCTCCCGGCGAATCGTTCGTCCCGGGAACCGAGAGGGCGGGGGAGGCCCCGTCACCTCGTGCTCCCGCCGGGCCGGCGGGTGCGGCGCCTTCCCATCTTCCCGCTCCCGGCCCGGGACTGAACCGGGGGCGGCTGGAGTTCGCACCTGCGGGAGACGTCGAGCCGCGAACGCTCCCCGGTTGCGGCGGCTTCCCCGGGCCAGTTCCCTCAGCCGCTCGTGATGGTCGACGTGGAGGCAAGCCTACCCGGCCGGCCGTCGCCTGGGCAAGGGACGACGGGGATTGACGGATGTCGGGAGTCGGGCTCCGAGAGACAGGCTGCGCGGGCCGCGCGCGTCCCGGATCGGCCGGCCGGCGCGCCGATCCCATGAACTCTCAGGCGGGCTGCGCGCATTTGCCTTCAGGCCTTTCCGTCTCTAGAATGCCTCCGTCAGGGAGACAGCCGATCGTGGCGTCATCGGCTCGCACCCGGGCGATCGGCTCGGTCAGGGGTCGGTCGCATCGGGCACGCGCACCGGGGAAGCCTGCAGGGGACGGTCGTCCGTCAAGGGGTTGACGTGACGCGCTTTCGCACGTCACGGAGAAGACGAGCGGCAAGGGGGAGAACCGATGAACGGGGTGCGTCGCGCTGCGTCGCGTGTGGGCGGCCCGTCAGGCTGCGACGGCGAGCTGCGCGATCCCGTGCAGGATGTCCCGCTCGCTCACCGTGACCGCGTCGATCGCGTACCGCTCCATCACGCCCAGCAGGATGACGGCGCCCGCGACGATCACGGGCGCGCGCCGCGGCTCGAGGTGGAGGATCCGCTCCCGCTCGGCCAGGGTGACGGAGCGCAGCCGGTCGTAGAGACCGGTCACAGCCTCGCGCGAGAGCCGGTGGCCGTGGACGCGCTCAGGTGCGTACGCGTCGAGGCCCAGGTCGACCGCAGCAAGCGTCGTGATCGTGCCGGCGACCCCGATCGCCGGACCGGGCGCGAGCCCGGGGAGGAGCAGCTCGACGTGTGCGGCGCACGCCGCAAGGTCCTGCTCGGCCGGCGGGTCGCTCGCCAGGAATCGCTCCGTCAGGCGGACGCAGCCGAGCTGGAGGCTGACGGCCTCGCGCACGGAATCGTCGCCGCCGACCGTCAGCTCCGTGGAGCCCCCGCCGATGTCGACGATCAGCGTGCCGTCGGCGATCGGCCCGGCCGAGGTGACGCCGCGGAACGTCGTGCTCGCCTCCGCGGCGCCGGAGAGGAGGCGCGTCGCGACCCCGTGGCGGCTGCCGATGCCCTCGAGGAACGAGGGACCATTCTGCGCGTCTCTGACCGCACTCGTCGCGGTCGCGAGGATGCGCGTCACGCCGAGGCCTCTGGCCTCGGTCACGTACGTGCCGACCGTGTCGTCCACCCGCCGCATCGCCGGCCCGGCCAGCCTCGCCGTCTCGTCGACGCCCTCGCCGAGGCGCGTGATCGCCAGACGGCGGACGATCTCGTCGACGCGGCCGTCGCGGTCGACGTCGGCGACGAGGAGCCGGGTGGAATTCGTCCCGATGTCGATCGCTCCGACCCGCATCGTCGTCTCGACTCGCATCGTCGTCTCGACTCGCATGGCGCGCCGATCGTAGTCGCCCGAGCGGCGGACGCCGTGCGAGGCCGTCGACGCGCGGGCCGTGCAAATCCCCCGTTCGGGGGAGAGGTCGATCCCCCCGGCGGGGGATCACACCGGACGGATGCCTTCCTACCGTGGGAGAGGACGTGACGAGCGCCCATCTGCACCACTCGGAGGCGCCTCGGCCGCGACATCCGCGACGGACCGGCGTTGAGATGGTTCGCCGCCTCCGCCTCGGCCTGACGCTCCAGACGGCGCACAAGCAGGCCTGGTACACCCGGCGATTCCTCGGTCTGCGGGCCGATCTCACCTCTCTCCCCGAGCCGGCCCCCGCGAGGATCCCGATGACGATGGAGCCGGCCGGGCCCGACTTCAAGGGCTTCGATCGCGAGCTCGCGCGGACCAACGGCTCCGACTGGCTCGAGATCTTCCTCCGGGAGCGCATGCTGGACGCGGGGGTCACGACCCTCTACGTGGCGCACGACGAGGAGCGGGAGCCGATCTACTGCCAGTGGCTGATCGGTCACGACGACTGGGCGTCGCTCGATGCCTACCAGCCGGGCCGGTACGTCGCGATCGCCGAGGACGAGGTCATCCTCGCGAACGCCTACACGTTCCCGCGCCATCGCGGGGTCAGGGCGATGGCCGACGGCATGGGGCAGCTGCTCCGGATCGCGGCGGAGCGCGGCGCGACCGCGGCGTACACGTACGTGGGCGAGGACAACATCCCGTCGCTCCGCGGCTGCCATCGCGTCGGCTTCGATCTCCACCACGTCCGCGAGAACACGCGCCGGCTGTGGGGTCGAGGGAGCACCGTCAACGCCGTCGACACGCACGGGAGGGAGCTCTGGCACGCCGCGATCGCCACCTCGTAGCGGCCGACCAGGGGCCCCTCGGCGTCGGCGGCGCCGGGACGTCGCGCCTCGTCCCCGATCGCCTGCGCGCGCTGCGCGCGGGAGGCAGCGGCCTGCCATGACCGAAGGTAACAAATCCCCCTTTCGGGTGGTCACGCCATCCGATCTCCTCCCTAGGGTGGGGCTCGCCTTCGCCGCCGGCTGGAACCCGAACGACTTCGTCCTCCAGCCGCAGAACTTCGCCCGGCGCAAGGACGTGATGTTCGAGCAGATCGAGATCGTCAAGCGCCTCTGGGCCGGCGAGTCGGTCGACCTGCCGGGGCCGAACGGCGACGTCCCCGTGCGGATCCTGCCGCGGCCGATCCAGCCGGAGCTGCCGGTGTGGATCACGATCGCCGGCAACCCCGAGAGCTTCACGATGGCGGGCGAGCGCGGGTACGGCGTCCTCACGCACCTGCTCGGCCAGACCGTGGACGAGCTCGGCGAGAAGATCGCCCTCTACCGCGCCGCGCGCGAGCGCGTCGGGCTCGATCCCGACGCGGGCCATGTGACCGTCATGCTCCACACCTTCGTCGGGCCGGACGACGCGATGGTCAAGGAGGAGGTGCGGGCACCGCTCAAGCGCTACCTGATGAGCTCCGTCGAGCTGATCCAGAAGGCGGCGTGGGCGTTCCCGACGTTCCGGCAGGCGACGACGTCGGCCGACGGGCAGTTCGCCCTCGACCACCTCGAGGAGTCCGAGCTCGACGCCGTGCTCGAGTTCTCCTTCGAGCGGTACTACGAGACCGGCGGGCTCCTGGGAACCCCCGACAAGTGCGTCGAGGTCGTCGAGCACATGCGGGCGATCGGCGTCGACGAGATCGCCTGCCTGATCGACTTCCACGACTCGACCGACACCGTCCTCGAGCATTTGCCGTACCTCGAGGACGTCCGCCGGCGCTGCCTGGCGAGCGCCGGGCAGGGGGCGGACGAGT
>VGCB01000077.1 GCA_016870235.1 Actinomycetota bacterium
GAGGTGGGCGATCTCTCCGGACGCCGCCTTCAGCCCGCTCGCCACCGATCCGAGAGCGACCACGGTCGTGATTCCGATCCCGATCCCGAGGATCGTCAGCAGCGTCCGGGTGCGCTGACGGGCGAGCCCCTTGAGGATGAAGGCGAGGAAGCTCACGACCCTACGATCGCTCGGCCCGGCCGCGGCCGCATCGGCGGCGACACCCACGCGGGCTGCGGCGCTCTACCCACGCCCCGGGGCCATCCGTGCACCCCCGGAGTCGACCTGCGGTGCCCTCCGGATCCCGTCCGGGAGGAGGCGGGGCAGGATGAGGACGTGAGCGAGGACGCAACCGCCCCGGCTCGCGCCTCGCTGCGCGGCCGTGTCGACGTCCTGGTCGGGGTCGTCGCCGTCGCCGGGCTGCTGATCGGCGTCGCGCTCGACCTCCTGGGCGAGGACGTCGCCGCCGACGCCGTGTGGTCGGCCCAGATCGCGGTCATGCTCGTGCCGCTCGGCATCGGTGTCGTCCGGACGCTCCTCCGGCGCGATCTCGGGGTCGACCTGATCGCGCTGATCGCGATGGCAGCCGCGCTCGCGCTTGGCGAGCTGCTGGCCGGCGCGGTCGTCAGCGTGATGCTCGCCGGCGGCAACGCGCTCGAGGCGTACGCGGCGGGCCGAGCGCGGCGGGAGCTGCGCCTGCTGATCGAGCGCGTGCCGCGCGTCGCGCTGCTCCACCGTGGCGACGGCGTGGTCTCCGTCCCCGTCGACGACGTCCAGGTTGGCGACGTCGTTCTCGTGCGTTCGGGTGAGGTGATACCGGTCGACGGGATCGTCAAGGGATCGGACGCGGTCATCGACGAGTCGGCACTGACGGGCGAGTCGCTGCCGGCGACCATCCGGCAGGGAGAGGCAGTGCGGAGTGGCACCGTCAACGCCGGAGCGCCCTTCGACGTGCGGGCAACGCGGCCCGCGGCCGAGAGCGCCTACGCGCACGTGGTCCGCATGGTGCGTGAGGCGGAGCGGCACAAGGCGCCGTTCCTCCGGCTCGCCGACCGCTACGCCGGCGTGTTCCTGCCGATCACGATCGCCGTCGCGGGCATCGCGTGGGTCGCGAGCGGCGACGCGGTGCGAGCGCTGGCGGTTCTCGTCGTCGCCACCCCGTGCCCGCTGATCCTCGCCGCCCCGGTCGCGCTCGTCGCCGGCGTGTCGCGAGTGGCGCATCGTGGCGTCGTCGTCAAGGGAGCAGGCGTGATCGAGCGGCTCGGCGCGACGCGCACCGTCCTCGTCGACAAGACGGGCACCCTGACGCTCGGCAGCCCGGCGCTCGAGAAGGTGGTCTCGTTCGGGCGGCGCGACGCCACGGAGCTGCTGCGTCTCGCGGCGACGGTGGAGCAGCTGTCGACGCACGTGCTCGGCGGAGCGATCGTCCGCTCCGCCCGCGAGCGCGGGATCGCGCTCGACTTCCCGACAGCGACCCGAGAGACGCCCGGCGAGGGCATCGAGGGTCGCGCCAACGGTGCCGTCGTGCACGTCGGCGGCCCCAACTGGCTCGCGCGCGAGGGGATCGCCGGCCTCGAGCGCAGCCGTGAGCTCCTCCTCCAGGAGACCGACGGGCACGCGTTCGGGCTCGTCGCCGTCGACGGCACGCTCGAAGGAGCGCTCGTCCTCGCCGATCGCGTCCGCGAGGATGCGAAGGAGATGATCGCCGCGCTCCGACGTGCGGGCGTGGCCAACGTGGTCATGGCGACCGGCGACCGCGCGGCCGTGGCCGAGGAGGTCGCGGAGCGCCTCGGCATCGATCGCGTCTATGCCGGTCAGGCGCCGGAGGAGAAGGTCGCAATCGTCCGTGCGCTGCAGGGAAACCCGAAGACCGCGCCGGTCGTGATGGTCGGTGACGGGATCAACGACGCGCCCGCTCTCGCCGTCGCGGACGTCGGGATCGCGATGGGAGCCGCCGGCGCAACGGTCGCGTCCGAGGCCGCCGATGCGGTCGTGCTCGTCGACCGGGTCGACCGCGTCGCGGATGCGATCCAGTACGGCCGGCGCGCGCTCTCGATCGCGCGGCAGAGCGTGCTCGTCGGCATGGGGCTGAGCATCGTCGCGATGGTCTGCGCCGCGTTCGGGCTGATCCCGCCCCTTGCGGGAGCGCTCCTGCAGGAGGGAATCGACGTCGCCGTCATCCTCAACGCCCTGCGGGCCCTGCGCGGATGACCGGCGAGCGTCGCGTGTCAGGATGTCCGGTGTGACCGACGTCGTCGACGTGATCCTCCGCGACGGATCGACGATGCGTCTCGCGCCGCCGCGACGCGAGGACGTCGACGACCTCCGCACGTTCTTCACGGGGCTCTCGCAGCGGAGCCGGTACCTCCGCTTCCACGGCTCGGCCGACGTCAAGGACGTCTGGCTCCGGGGGCTGACCGAGCCGGACTGGGCCGAGACGGGCGCGCTCGTCGGCTGGGAGACGGGAGCGGGCGGCGCCGACGAGATCGTCGCGCTCGCCAGCTACGCCCGGCTTCGCGACCACGAGGTGGCAGAGGTCGCGTTCACGGTGGCCGACGCGGACCAGGGGCGGGGGATCGGAACGCGGCTGCTCGAGCAGCTCGCCGTCCGCGCGGGCTCGACCGGGATCCGCAGGTTCGTCGCGTTCGTCCTTCCCGACAACACCGCCATGATCGAGCTGCTCGCGAACGTCGGCTTCACGGTCGCGAAGCGCCTCGAGGAGGGCGTGATCGAGGCGACGTTCTCGATCCAGCAGACGGACGCGTTCCTGTCGCAGGCGGATCGTCGCGACCACGAGGGCGTCGTCGCCTCGATGCGGCCGTTCTTCCACCCGCGGTCGGTCGCGGTCTTCGGCGCGTCGTCCCGCGCCGGGTCGATCGGCGGCTCCGTCTTCCGGAACATCGTCGCCGGCGGCTTCGAGGGCGTCGTCTTCCCCGTGAACCGGGACGGGACGCCCGTCGGCGGCGTGCATGCCTACACGTCGGTCGAGGAGCTGCCGCAGGTGCCCGACCTCGCGGTCGTCTGCGTGCCGGGCGACGCCGTCCTGGGCGTCGTCGAGCCCGTGCTGCGGGCGGGCACGAACGCGGTGTGCGTGCTCTCGGCCGGCTTCGCGGAGATCGGGCCGGAGGGCGCCGCGCGGCAGGCACGGCTGCTCGAGCTGATCCGCGATCACGGCGCCCGCCTGATCGGCCCGAACTGCGTCGGCGTCTACAGCGCCGCCGTCGGGCTCAACGCGACCTTCGCGCCGCGGTCGTTCCCGCCGGGCCGGGTCGGGGTCTCCTCGCAGAGCGGTGCGGTCGGCCTGGCGCTCCTCGAGCGCGCGCGCGATCACGGGCTCGGGTTCTCTCACTTCGTCTCGGTCGGCAACAAGGCGGACGTCTCGACGAACGACCTTCTCGAGTGGTGGGAGGCCGACGAGGACACGGACGTCGCGATCCTCTACGTCGAGTCGTTCGGCAATCCGCTGCGGTTCTCCCGCATCGCGCGGCGCGTGAGCCGTCGGCTGCCGGTGCTCGCGATGAAGAGCGGAGCCTCGGCGGCGGGGCGCAGGGCCGCCGGCTCGCACACCGCGGCGCTCGCCAGCTCGGACGCGGCTGCCGGGGCGCTCTTCCACCAGGCCGGCGTCATCCGCGCGTCGACCCTCGAGGAGCTTCTCGACACCGCCTCGCTCCTCGCCAGCCAGCCGTTGCCGCAGGGGCGGCGCGTCGGCGTGCTGACGAACGCCGGCGGGCTCGGGATCCTCTGCGCGGACGCGTGCAGCGCCGCCGGCCTCGAGCTGCCGGCGCTGGCGGAGGAGACCCGGAGGCGCCTCGCCGCGATCCTGCCGCCTGCTGCGAGCACGGCCAACCCGGTCGACATGCTCGGGTCGGCGACTCCCGCCGACTACGCGGCTGCGCTCGAGATCGTGCTCGAGGCAGAGGAGATCGACGCCGTCATCGTCCTCTTCGTCCCGACCACGGTTGCTTCGGCGCGCGAGATCCAGGTCGCCGTCGCCGACGCGGGGCCCGGCCGGCTCCCGGTGCTCCTGTGCCTCGTGAGCGACGACACGTCCGTCACGTCGAGACCCACCGGCGGCGTTCCGCTCTACGGCTACCCCGAGTCGGCGGCTCGCGCACTTGTCCACGCGGCGGAGCGCGCTGCCTGGTTGCAGCGGAAGGCCGGGGTCGTGCCGGCTCTCGACGGCGTCGACGCCGACGCGGGCCGCCGCGTCCTCGCCGACCGGGTCGAGAGCGGAGAGGGGTGGCTCACGCCGGCCGAGATCGCGGCGCTCTTCGCCGCCTACGGCCTCCCGGTCGTGCCCGAGCGGCAGGCGGCGTCGGCCGACGAGGCCGTCGCCGCCGCCCGGGAGCTCGGGTATCCGGTCGTCGTGAAGACGGCGCTCGCCGGCGCGCACAAGACCGACCTCGGCGGCGTCGCACTCGACCTCGAGAGCGACGCCGACGTCCGCAGCGCGGCCGAGAGGATCGGCGGCCCGCTGATCGTGCAGTCGATGATCCGCGGGGCGAGCGCCGAGCTCCTCCTCGGGGCGCTGCACGATCCCGTCTTCGGGCCGATCGTCTCGTTCGGGCCCGGCGGAGTGTTCGCCGAGCTGATCGGCGACGCGCACCTGAGGCTCGCCCCGTTGACCGACGTCGACGTGGACGAGCTCCTCACGGAGGGAAAGGCGGCGAAGCTCGTCGCCGGCTACCGCGGCACCCCGCCCGTCGACGGCGACGCGCTCCGCGACCTCTTGCACCGGCTGTCGCAGCTGGCCGAGGACCTGCCCGAGGTCGCCGAGCTCGACCTCAATCCTGTCGCCTGCTTCGCCGACCGGGTCGTCGTGCTCGACGCGCGGGTCCGGATCGCAGCTCCACCCGGGCGCGGCTCGCCGAAGAGCTGGTAGGGCCCGGCGCGCGCCGCCCGGTCACGGTGCGTTTGCAGCGCCCCCGGCGGGCTCCGACCGCACCCGCCACGCCTCAGCCATGGAGATCCGGTCGGCGAGTGGCGGGTGCGTGTCGAAGAGGACCTTCGCCCAGCCCGGCGGGCTCGGGTTCCCGAGCGACGTCTCCGCGAAGCCGCGCATCAGCCGGCGCATCGCGTCCGGGTCACGGGTCGACTCGAGCGCCTTCCAGTCGGCCTCCGCCTCCATCCGCCGGCTGACGAGGTTCTGCACGGGCGTCAGGGCGAGGTAGAAGGTGACCGTCACGAAGAGGGCGAGCGGCACGGCCTCGGGGGCACCCATGCCGCCGCGGCGGCGGGTCACGAGCATCAGCAGGTACGAGCTCGGGAGCGCGAAGAGCCCGAACCACCAGATCGTCTCGACGAGGTGGCCGCCCGAGTGATGCGCGATCTCGTGCGCGAGCACCATCTCCTCCGCGTCGTCGTCGAAGCGCCCGTCGAGCAGCGTGTCCCAGAGGTAGATGCGCCGGGTGGGGCCGAGGCCCGTCGCGTACGCGTTCGCCTCGCTCGTCTCGCCGCTGACCTCCTCCACGAACACGGGGATGTCGCCCTCGACCCCCTGGCTCTCCTCGTAGCGCTCGGCCGAGGCGTTGAGCGCCGGATCGTCGAGCCGGTCGGCCCCGGTCGTCAGGTACGGGCTGACGACGACGAAGAAGGCGACGATGCCGGTGAAGACCGCGGCGCCGGGAATCCACCAGAAGTCCCCGATCAGGCGCGCGAGGAACATGACCACGAGCACGGCGAACGAGATCGAGACGAAGGTGGCGCCGAGCGCGAGCCAGTCGCCCACGATCGCCTCGACGTAGCCGACGTCGCTCACCTCGTGCCGGCGATCCCACCACAGACGGGCGACGGTGAACGGCAGCCCGGCGAGCCAGGCGAGACCGAGGCCGAGCATGCCGAGGAGGACGCCGGTGCCGATCGGGCCCGCCGCCGACTCGCGGGCGAAGCGCACGCCCTTGCGGGCGTAGAGGAGGAGCACGCCGAGCCGTACGGCCTGCTCCAGGAACCACGCGACGTACAGGAAGACCTCGTAGTCGGCCGCGTCGTCAACGAGCCCGGCGCCGAACACGGCGTCGGTGTCGATCGGCGGCAGCTCGAGCCCGTCGGGGACGGCCGTGTCGCCGAGCAGCCAGGCGGCGAGGAGCCAGAGCGGCGCCAGGAGCACTCCGACGGCAAGCCAGCGGTGCGTCCGGGTCACGCCGGGAAGGAGGACGGCTGGATGAGCTCCGACGGCTCGTCGCGTGCCTGCTCCCGCACGTCGAGCCCGGGCGACGAGTAGGGGTACCGGTCGGTGAGGAGGAAGGTGTAGGCGAGGGCCTGCACGAGGTACCGGACGCCCGCCGCGCCGAGCGCTTGCAGCCCGGCGGGCGCCTTCCCGGTCGCGAGGCCGGCGAGCCAGAGCAGGACGGCGATCGCGGCCAGCGCCGAGCTGTAGACGCTCGCCAGCAGCCAGGACGGGATCGCGAGCAGGAGTCGGAAGGCCGTGACGGCTCGGTGCTGGGGCGCGGGCGGGTCGATCGGGAGGTCGACCGGGTACCCGGACGCGCCGACGAAGCCGGGAAAGGGCCCGCCCACGAGGGTCGCGAACGCCGTGAGCTGGCCGATCGCGCGCGCCCAGGCTGCGAGGAACCGGTGCAGCGGGCGCGGAAGGCGCCCGAGGATCAGCACGATCAGCCAGACGATCGGGGCGATCGCGTACACGATCGCCGACCAGAGCGAGAGCCAGACGATGTGGGGGAAGACGAGCGGGAGCCGCAGCAGCACGAGCAGGCGCGAGCGCCTCGGGTCGTCTCCGTTCTCGAGGCGCACAGGGTGGTGCGGGATGCGCAGGGTCGGGAGGAGGCAGCGCGGGTCGGCGCTGGGATAGCGATCGGTCAGGAAGAAGACGTAGCCGGTGACCTGGACGCCGTACCCGATCGCGTACGCGGCGAGATCGCGCATGCCGGCCGCCATCCGTCCCCGGACGAGGCAGACGAACCAGCCGAGGACGCCCACCACGAACAAGGCGCCGCCGCCCTGGAGCGAGAGCCCCCACGTGGTCGCGGAGGCCCCGGACGAGGGCAGCGGCACCGAGCCGGCGAGCGTCGTCGAGAGAAGCAGCGCGGGGAGCGCCAGCACCAGGCGGAGGGCGGCCGTCCAGCGCCGGTGGCGCGGCGGCGGATCGATCTCGACGTCGATCGCGTAGCCGGGCTTGCCGACGAACGACGGGTAGCGGTTGGCGGCGAAGGAGAGGTACGCGTTCACGTGCGCCGTGAAGCGGACGTACGAGGAGAAGTAGTCCTGGAGGGAGGCCGGGAGCTCGGCCTTGAAGAGGACGACGAACCACGTCACGATCCCGACGAACAGCGTCACGAACGTCCAGAGCCCGAGCCAGACGAGGAGCGGGATCGCGAGAACGAGCCGCACGAGGACGGTGAGCCGGCTCCGCTCGAGCGCCGGATCGACGATCACGAGTCTGATCGGCCGCGGGTCTTCGCCGGGCGGCGCAGGCGGTTCGGGCGCGCCGGGGGCCGTGAAGGCCGGCGCCGGGTTCGGCTGCCGGAGCGGCGGGTTGCCGGGGATCTCCTCCACCTGCTCAGTGTGCGGTCGTGCCCGGATGTTGTCGATACGCTCCGCCGATGGTCACGCGCGACGACGTCGAGCGGGCGGCAGCCGTGATCGCGGGGCAGGTCCACCGGACGCCGGTGCTCCGCTCGCAGAGCCTCGGCCCGGGATGCTGGCTCAAGGCCGAGCTCTTCCAGAAGACCGGCAGCTTCAAGCCGCGCGGCGTCCTGAACGCGCTGGCGGCGCTGACGCCCGAGGAGCGGGGGAGAGGCGTGATCAGCGTCTCGGCGGGAAACCATGCGCAGGCGCTCGCGTGGGGGGCGCGCGAGGCCGGGATCGACGCGCTCCTCGTCATGTGGGCGGGCGCTAGCGAGGCGAAGATCGCAGCGACCCGCGGCTACGGCGCCGCCGTCGATCTCGCGGCCTCGGGCCCGTCGGAGGCGTTCCCGCGGCTCCGCGCGCTCGCCGCCGAGACCGGCCGGACGCTCGTGCACCCGTTCGACGACCCGCGCGTGATGGCAGGGCAGGGCACGGTCGGGCTCGAGATCCTCGAGGACGTGCCCGGCGTCGACACGATCGTCGTCGGAGTCGGCGGGGGCGGGCTCGTCTCCGGCATCGCCGCCGCCTGCGAGGGCACCGGCGTGCGCGTGGTGGCCGTCGAGCCGGAGGGCTCGACGGCCCTGCACTCCGGTCTCCTGGCAGGTCGATCGGTGCCGGTCGAGCCGCGCTCGCTCGCGGACGCCCTCAACGCGCCGTTCGCGGGCGAGGGCGCAGTCGCCGTCTGCGCCGCCCGTGGCGTCGAGGTCGTCCTCGTCTCGGAGGAGGAGATCTGCGAGGCGTTCCGCTTCCTCTACGCGCGGGCGAAGCTCGCCTGCGAGCCCGGCGCCGCGGCGGCGACGGCGGCCGTCCTGGCCGGCCGCGTCGCCGGCGAGTCCGTCGCGGTCGTTGTCTCCGGCGGTAACGTCTCGGCCGAGACCGCCTCTGGTATCCTCAACCGTCGATGAAAGCGGACATCCATCCCGAGTACGTGCGGGCCCACGTCAGCTGCTCGTGCGGCAACGAGTTCTGGACCCGGTCGACGAAGGCCGAGCTGCGTGTGGAGCTCTGCTCCGCCTGCCACCCGTTCTACACGGGCAAGCAGAAGCTCGTCGACACCGGTGGGCGGGTCGAGCGATTCCAGCGGAAGCTCGAGAAGGCCGGGATGGCACGGAAGTAGTGACCCGGGTCGGAGGGTCACCCTCCGCCGCCGTGTCCTCTCCATCCCGCCGGTGATCTCCTCGAGCCCCCAGGCACCCGTAAGCCTCGGCCTGCGCGTCGCTGCGTCGACCGCCCGTATGCTCGGGCGGCTCGTCCGCGGCGGT